>JAYRER010000001.1:0-16679 GCA_041908795.1 Minisyncoccota bacterium
CAGTACGCAACTTGCAAGTTGCGATTTTGACGTACCCAAGTAGTTTGGTACGCGGTAAGGGATTCGGTCACTCTCGCGGGCCTCACATCGCCCTCGTTACGGCCTCGCTCGCTCGACCCCCACTCGCGCCGTGGCCTCCGGCCAGCTTCGCCGGCGCTCGGTTCTCACCCCTCACCACGTCAAAACAACAGTCGCTCCATGCGTCGCATGTCGCTCGGTTGTTTTGTGCGCGGTAAGGGATTCGAACCCCTGGCCTTTCCCACGTCAAGGGAACGCTCTACCAACTGAGCTAACCGCGCGACAGCTTGCATACTAGCGTGTTTTGAGCTACGGTTCAACGCCATGGAGCAACTGTCCGTTCATTCACCGAACGTTGTGCAAAAAGCCACAGAAGCACTTGTACAGGGTGGAGTCATACTACATCCAACAGACACCGTCTACGGTTTAGGTGCGGATGCGCTGTCGGAAGAAGCAGTTTCTCGTATTCGCACACTCAAGGGGGTACCGAATAAACATCCATTTCTTATGGTGATGGCTGACTATACAATGCTTGAAGAGTATGCCGAACTAAGCGATGTTGCACGAGTATTTTTTACACATTTTTTACCTGGACCGCTCTCCCTTATAGTCAAAGCACGAGACGCCACACGTCTTCCCGGAACTCAAAATGGCACCATAGGCGTTCGAATACCTGATCATCCTTTCTGTCTTTCGGTGGCTCGTTCACTGGGACGACCGTACATTACAACGAGCGCAAATGTACACGGCGTACCGCCATGTGAGACAGCAGACGCGGTGGCAATTTCACTTACACCAAGACCTGGAGAGCTCGCATTGTGTGTCGATGGAGGGACATCGAGCGGAACACAACCTTCAACCATTGTTGATGTGAGCTTAGGAAAGGCAGTGATAGTGCGTGAAGGAGCGGTGCCACGTAGCGCAATTGACGCTGTTCTTCGCTACACACAGGAACTATCCATTGTTCTTTAACGAGGCATGTTACAGTGGTATACATGGTTCCCATGTTACCGCGCTCTGTCCATGGACTCGACCTCACACCATCAGGTGAGATGTTTCCGTCTCCCGCGGACTGGCGAGACCAGTTCATCTATTTTTTGTTGGTTGACAGATTTGACGACAATCTTGAACATCCACCATACAATCCCTCCATGCCGCCACGAGCGGAAAATGCCTACAAAACAATTGGTTCAGTTTTTCAGGGAGGCAACCTTAGGGGCGTAACACGTAAGCTTGACTACCTTAAACGGATGGGGGTTACAGCTGTGTGGCTTTCCCCTGTGCTAAAGAACAGACTTGATGATCCTTATAGTTACCATGGCTATGGCGTGCAAGATTTTCTCGCCATAGATCCACGCTTTGGTACAAAAGAAGACCTTAAGGAGTTAACCAAAAAAGCACACGAGCTCGGTATATATGTAATTTTGGACATCATCGTTAACCACACCGGTAATAATTGGGCGTATGAGAATGATGATGAAAGGTTATACCGCCACGATGGAAAACCATACACTTTTGGTTTCTGGAGAGCGAAAAACGCTCCCGGCTTTTTTGAAAATGATGATGCGGTCTGGCCGGCCGAACTACAAAGTCCTGAGTGTTACAAGCGACGCGGACAAATAGTCAACTGGTTTAACCAAGAGGAGTCCGAGAACGGAGATTTCACCAATTTCAAGGAGTTGGATTTGCAAAGTGGCTTGGTCTTGGAAACACTCAAGGCGGTTTATAAGTATTGGATTGTTCAAGCTGATTTAGATGGTTACCGCATAGATACGGTCAAACACATGGAGGACAATGTACTTTCAGCATTCTGCAGTTCCATTAAGGAGTTTGCGCAGTCGGTAGGTAAGAAAAATTTTTTTATATTCGGTGAAGTGGTCTCCGACGATACAACCCTTCGAAGATATGTCGGTCCTCGCACTATGGGGGAGGAAAAAGCGCACGCGCTCGATGCGTGCCTCGATTTTCCCCTGTACTTTGTGCTTGAAGAAGTGCTCAAGGGTGTTGCCAGTCCTCAATTACTTCGAGATCGCTATGAGAGACTCAAACAGCTCTACTCTACCTCGGACGCAAGTGAGTACTTTGTCACATTTGTCGATAATCATGACCAAATGGCCCGTCCCTACCGAAGGTTTCTTCATGGGGCTGACGATCCACTTCGAGCCCTCCTTGCAATAGGGTACCTACTCACCACTCCCGGTATACCAAGTATCTACTATGGAACAGAACAAGGCTTTGATGGTGCCGCGCCTCCAGGTCCTTTTCATGACAGCGCAATTCGTGAGTGTATGTTTGGTGGGACATGGGGCGCGTTTCAAAGTGAGGGTATGCACTTCTTCAACCCCTACCACCAGCTCTACCTCGGCATTGGGGTAATAGCCGAGGCGCGTAAGCGTGAGACCGCTCTTCGCTATGGACGCATGTACTTTCGAGAAATTTCAGAGGATGGTCACTCATTCTCTTTTCCTGCGCTGGGATGGGGGTACATCGCGTTCTCGCGACTCCATGATGATAATGAAGTGGTGGTCGCACTTAATGTCTCACCACACGAGAGCAGATTCTTTATTACGGTCGATTGGGCCCTCTCTCCTCCGGGCACGCTTTTTTATAATCTGCTTGAGCCGGAAAATACTCTTCTCGCTGAAGAGCGCGTGGGTCGTTCAGCTGTCGCACTCACGCTTCCCCCATTCGGTATAGCGCTACTTAAGAATCACGCACCTGCTGTAGCGTGATTCTATTGTTTGATTCGCGCACCATGGCTCCTCATCTTTGCACAGGGAAGCAGGATAACTCAGTGCAAGTGGAAGGTGAAGCTACTGTTCTGTGCTCAGTACCAACTGTTATACGCAATGACTCAATGAAAGCGGGATGGTAGCTACAGAGTATACAGGTCTAGTGGCGCACCACGGGAAGCTCCTCCCACACGCTCGTATACCGAGGCGAGAGTAGTGTGTGACGCGCATCCCACGCATTCGTGTTTCCCTCAATACCGAAGTGCACCATGTCCGAACCGAACCTGCGGGCGAGTGCGTCGAGTGTTTCCATGAGTGGTACGAGTGGTTGTACCTCGACCCCGAAAAGGTCGTGGTTGTGCACCGCGCGCTCATCCTGCACATCTCGGACCATGACGCCCGCCTTCGTATAGGAGTAGCCGTCACGGTAGATGCGCGCGAGTACGGCGAGCGCATGCCGCACAAGGTCGGATGAGCTGTTCGTGTGTGCCGTGAGCGTCTCTCCATCAAAGGCGCTGTACCGCTTGGTGGCGGTATGACGTGAGGTGCTTATGGTGACGCACACCTAGCGTGCAACAACGTGCTCGCGACGAAGCGTCTCGGCCACCTTGCGCGCATGGTAAGCGACCGCGGCGCGCAGTGCGAAGAGGTCGCGTACGGGTTTCCCAAACGACCGCGAGTGGAGGAGTGTCTTCCTGATTTCCCGGCTCTCACCCACCTGAAAACACATGGTACCTCTAAGCTCATGCACGGTGCGCAAACCACATACGCTCATGCGCTTCCGTACCCACGCATCATCCTTGGCGACGAGCTTGCCCGCCGTGTCTATACCAAGTGCTCTAAGCGTAGGCGCGAGGCGAAAGCCCACGCCCCACACCTCCTCGATGGGGAGATGTTCGAGTGCCCGCGCTCGCGACACTTCGTCCATGAGCACGCACACACCGCGCCCTGGGCGTGCGTGCGACTCGTGCTCCACCACACCATTGTGTTCTATACCCTCGTGCACACGGCTTACCGGACACCCGTATACAGAGTGTTTGGCGTAGTGGGTAGCGACCTTTGCCAGTGTCTTGGTCGGTGCGATACCTACCGAAACCGGTATGCCGACTTCGCAAAGAACCGTACCGCGCACTTCCACCCCCCACTCGACTGCACGGCGTACGACACCGTGTGGTTCAGGGCGGGGAAGGCGTGAGGCGTCAACGGTGAGGAATGCCTCATCCACGGAATACACCTCCACCTCGTCCGAAAAGCGCCGCAGGGTGGTCATGACACGACGCGACAGGTCACGGTAGAGATCGAAGTTCGATGAAAACACCGCAACCCCACGCGCATCGCACAGTTCACGTACCCTAAAGTACGGCTCGCCCATCTTGAACCCGAGCACTTTCGCCTCGTCGCTCCGCGATATCACACACCCGTCGTTTGAGGAGAGCACGACAACCGGCTTTCCCACAAGATCAGGTCGAAACAACCTCTCACATGAGACGAAGAAGTTGTTGCAGTCTATGAGGGCGATGGCCGTATTCACACATGCCATTTAAAGGGCAGTACCTGACCACCGTGCGAATCCACACATGGCATGCGTACATAGTAGACTCCGGCAAAATCTGACAATGATATATATTCAAATATTTCTAAAGCGTTCTTGGGGTCTAGCAAAGGGCCGTGTCTTCTATGCAAAATCAACAAAAGATTATTCTGTTCCGCGAACGCGTACTTCATTACTTTTGCTTTATACGCAGAGTGGATATCTCTATCATCGGCCATGTAGGAAATAAATGTATTTGGGAAGCGCTCCGCTTCCCTCATGGTTTTTTGTAAGCGGTCTTCCGCGGTTCTTAGTTGAAGATTGAGCCGAGGATACTTATCGGATGCCGACACTGCAAATGTATCGATGGGACTGCCCTCAACTGTTGTTTTCTCTGGTTCAGAATAGTCGTAAGACTTTTCCGTGTTTAACCACGAAACAAAATATCTACTCACTTCAAGTTCCTCTTTCTCTTTTTTGTTTGACATCTATACCTTTAGTTACTATATAGTCCTACTCAATCCCACACACATTCCCTGCGCAGACCGGTTTGTATTCCGGTTGTTTGAGAATACCGAAGGAAAGGAGCCAGCCGTACATTTTGCACCCGACACAGAAGCCGACCGCGCTCTCAAGCCACATAAAGAGGAGGCACACCGAACAGATAGCGAGGTTTATGAACCCGCGCACGTCGAATACAATGAGGAGCACAACCATGACCGTTGAGAGTACGAGCCCGATACTCCACGCAAACCGCTTCTGCACGGCGCCGACATACTCGGGAGTCTGGTTGCGCACCAGGAGCTCGCCGAGCTGTGCGATGGGCGAGAAGCGGACACCCACCACCACCTTCATGAGGAAGTCGAAAAAGAACAGCGGTACGACAACCTTGAGGTACGTAAAGTCTCCAAGGTAGAAGCCGTGAAATACGGCAAAGAAGCCGAGTACAAACATAATGCCGGCTCCCGCACGCACCGCACGCTCGTTTAAGACAGGATACGGCGCCGGTTTTCCATAGACCGTAAGGCCCGAGATGACCGTCCCGTACCGGAAAAAACCCAATGATCGTAGTGTTGTTTTCATGGTTGTTACTATACGTCACATGCCCCGACCTCCTCAAGAGCCCGCTAGAGTGCGCGCACAATCGCAATCACCACGCCCCACATACTGACTCCCGCTTGTTCGTCGAGCACGTGGGTTCTGCCCGGCATACCACCTACTACCATCTTGGTGCCGCTATGTTCAGTGAAGCGACGTACCGCGAGCTCACCCTCGAGTACCACCAACACGAGCTTGCCAATGCTCGGGGCGACCGCACGATCGACCACCAAGAGGTCACCCTTCGTCACCCCGAGTCCGTCCGGATCATCGACCTCTTCACCGACACGGACAAAAAATGTACTCACGGGACGCGCCACCACGAGCGCATCGAGCGAGAGGGGTGTGCAGTACGTTGCACCATCTTCTCCCTCAATGGTCGGACATGGCGCGGTGCGCATGAATGAGACGGGTTTCATACTTGTTGTACCTGTAGCATGTGAGGTGTGTGTCGAACACAGTCGCCCATTGTGTCATCCATACATCGCTCGGTCACTTAAAATCCACTGCTGTTCCGCGGATGTAATTTCTCGAACCAAGAGCCGACTCTTCTTCCGCAAGAGTTCCCGTGAGAATATTTTGTACACATCGTACTGAAAAGAAAAACGAGCGGGAACAAGCTCTTCCCACGCACCTTCCTTCCGTGTGAGCGCGGCGAGCAGTTTCCACTGGTCGAGCACAAAGAGCTCATACCGCTCACCCACACGCTCCTCTACTGCAATGGGGCCGGAAAACGGCCAAGGCTTCAATCGATACGACTCAAACGCCTCGCGAAAACGACGATTGTAGTGGCGCGTCTTCTCCTTTCCCACACAGGCACCCGCGCACACCTCGATCTGGTGGTTACTGCACGGCACCGTCTTTTCAACACCAAGCAGATGAAGGCAGAGCCCATGCTCCTTTGCCATATGTTCGAGCGCGACTCTCGCATGCACTTTGCTCTTAAACAGGGCAACAATAGTGTCTGCAGTGTCCCGTGGAGAGGTGTCAAGAAAACCGAGCGAAATTCTCACGTAGCCCTGTGCGTCGTATGACTCACGCGCAACTGCGGACAAGTGTCGCTCGACCCCCTCCACATTGAAAGGGGGCGCCGTACTCTTGATGAGATGCGATTCCAAGAGGAGTGCGCCAATTTCTCCAACGGTCTCTCGACACTCAATGCGGCGCACCTCGGAGAGCATGTCGCGGCCTCTGCCGGGGAGTGCGTCGACCATAAAATGAGCGCGCACTCTCGTACGTACCTTCCTGCTTTTGCCCACATAGAGAAGCTCATCACCCTTGCCATAGAAGAGGTACACACCGGGTCCGTCGGGAAGCGAGGAAACCTGCGTCTCTTTAATATGGAGCGGGAGCCGTCGCACGCGCACCATTTCCTGCATGACAGCGTCAACGTGTGGTGCGCCAAGGAGAGCGCGGCTCGCGTTGAGGAACTGGTGGAGCACACGCGCGTCATCGAGTGCTCGATGACGACTTCCCGCTTCAAGCGCAAAGCGCTCGATGATACTGTCGAGGCTGTGACGCCGCTCCTGCGGGTAGAGTGCCCGCGAAAGTTTCGCGGTACAGAGGTAGGGGTGGGAGAACGCCATACCGAGCCGACGAAACTCCTCGCTCAAGAAGGCATAGTCGAACGGCGCATTGTGTGCGACAAAAAGTGCTCCGTCGAGGAGTTCCGCCACCTCACGAGTGACGTCTTCAAAAAGCGGCGCGTCTGTGAGCATCGATGAATGTATGCCGGTGAGGGAGGCGATGTAGGCGGGGACATGCTCTCCGGGGTCTAAAAACGTTCTGTACTCGCGCACCGGCTCCCGAGGGTCAACACGCACGATGCCGACTTCGATGACACGGTGGTGACGTGCACTCGTTCCCGTCGTTTCGACATCAACAAATGCAAGGGGGGTGTTCGAGGTGATATTCATACACTAGTATGCTCACACGCTACATCAACTCCAAAGGAACCACATACACTAACGTCCATAGGTTCGTACCACACTTCGCACCACACCTCCCACCGTTAACGAATGTTCAGCGTACAAATCGGGATATGCGTCGTTGGCGGCCTCAAGGTAGCGAACCCCACGCTTCTCACGGAGATACTTCACCGTCCATTCCCCATCCAAATTTGCAACAACAATATCGTTGAGACGGGCATTGTCGGTACGCTCCACCAAAAGGAGGTCGCCGTCGAGAATACCCGCATCAACCATGGAGTCTCCCTTTACTCGTAAAAGATACATCTGTTCCTTTGTGTCGAGAAGAAGGTCTGTCATAGTGATACGGTCGAGCGCTGTTTCTTCCGCAGGGGAGGGGAAACCAGCCTCGACGTACCCAAGGAGTGGCACCTCGTCCCCAAGCGAGAGGGGGATGAGTTTTCCCTTTGCATCTTTACCCACCACTCCCGCTTCCACAAGTTTCTCCACCACCTTCGCAACAGCATTCTTAGAAGCAAAACCGAAAAGACCGCACATCTCACTGTAGCCCGGCATACGTCTGTGCGAGCGGTAGAATCGGTATACTTTTTCTTTGTAGTGGTTCATACTCATGCTTCATCAAGAATGATTCTTTTTTCAAACTTGCCACGCTGTCTCGCTTTTGTACTCTTAAGCTCCTCGATGTCCGCACGAACGAATCGTTTGTAAGCGACAATAGCATCGAGAACCTCAAAAATATCTGCAATCTCGCTCTCGTTTTCGTTAGCAAGAAATTCTTTACACTCTTCGAGCAGTTTTTCTTTCAATTTATCCCAATACTCTTGCGCTGTCGCAACATGGAAGGTGGGAGACTCTCCTTTTGCACGTATGATATCCGGAATATTGTCACGCACGAGTTTGTTGTAGTGCATATTGCTTACAGTAAGGGCGTTCGTTACAGGTATATTATACCGCGAATCCAAATGTAGTTAGCCGAGCCAAAATGCCACGTTTGAGGGTGCGCCGCACAGGGCTTTTGGCACGACGAAACATATGTACTACACGTACTTCCACTTCCCCACACCCTTCCTCTTGTATTTGCCGCAATGTCGCAACAAGCTCTTTATGGCGGCGCGCCTCTTTGGTGTAGGGGAGACCTTTGATGATCTTACGATCAATCGTATCATTGAGTGTACCGAGCTCGCGGCGCAATTCTTTGGAAAGTAGTTTTCTGCTCATGATGGTGATATGAGACTGGATAATGAGTGTAGTGTAGGTGAACGAGCGTTCACTGTCAATGTGTGCAGGTGTGGATTCCTTGTTTAGCCACAAACACAACGTGTAGGCAATGTGGGGCGACGCGATACATGTGTGGCACCTCAACACAATGACGGTCGCAGACTGCGACATACCCGACTGTGATATACTCATACTACGAAAGTACTATGCCACTTTTGAGGTCACGATCGAACGCTATGCACTTCATACTCCGCGGCTCGCTTATACTCGGGACGTTAATGACGCTGACTACCCTAGTGATTGACGTGATACCTACACACGCTCAGGTCGGACAAGCTGAAGTGGCAAAACGTAGAGCGGAACTCGAAGTAGAACTTGCCAAGCTTGAGAAGCTTATTCAACAACAACAAGAACTCCTCTCAAATAAGCAAGGAGAACGTGTGACACTCGAGCGCGACCTTGCTATTCTCGACGGAAAAATCAGTAAAGCGCGACTCGACATTCGTGCACGCGAGCTTGCAATAGCAAAGCTACAGGATGACATCATTGATAAGGAAGCAACGATAGCAACATTGGTGGAAAAAATTGACCGCCAACGTGAGACCCTAAGTGAGCTTGTACGAAAGCGTGCGGAAACCGACGACACTTCGCTCGTTGAAGTGGTGCTCTCGGGTAAAAGCTTCTCCGACTTTTTTGAGGAACTTGAAGATGTTGAAGCGATTAAGTTGGGACTCCATAGCTCTTTTGACGAGCTCGAACACTTAATGAATGAAAACCGAGAAGTAAAGCGCATCCTTGAGGAGCGCCACCTTGGTGAGGTTGAACTTAAACAGCTTCAGCTACTTCAAAAGAAGAAACTCGATGAGCAAGAGGGAGAAAAGAACCGTATTCTCAAGTCAACTAAGGGGCAAGAAGCGGAATACCAACGCATGATTCGCGAAAGCGAAAAATCGGCCACAGAAATTCGGTCGGAACTTTTTGAGCTACGAGGAAGTGCGGCTATCCAACTAGGAGACGCTATAGAGTACGCCAACTTCGCAAGTGCAAAAACAGGTGTTCGACCAGCATTCATCTTGGGTATACTCAAGCAAGAGACGCGCCTTGGAGAATTCCTTGGTAATGGTGTGTGGACAGAGGATATGCACCCAACACGCGACAGACCGGTATTCAAAACCATAGTGGAAACATTGGGTCTTGACGCGAACCGTACACCTGTCTCAAAAAAGCCGGGGTACGGGTGGGGTGGGGCAATGGGTCCTGCACAATTCATCCCTTCGACATGGGCCTGCTACGGTGGGTACATACACAGCTCCACCGGCACGTGCAGTAATACGGGCGGAATGACGTACGAAGCTTTCTGGGCTGGTCCCTGGCGCTATGACGCAAGCAAGGACAGAATACGCTCTCTACGCGGCAAGGCATCCCCGGGTAACCCTTGGGACAACCAAGATGCTTTCATAGCGAGCGCGGTCTATATGATGGATCTTGGAGCCGCAGGAGGTAATCACGCAAAAGAACGCGAAGCCGCACTCCGCTACTTTGCGGGCGGTAACTGGAGTAATCCTGCATATGCGTTCTACGGTGACGGCGTCATGGAGCATGCAGCGTATTTTCAAAAGCAAATCGACACACTCAAAAGACTGTCTGAAGAAATAAAAAACGAGTAAGGCCAACACTTTTGCAGTGTGGCCCTAGGAGATGGCGCTTCCTGGCGCTATTCACTTTGTTGTGCTTTTTTCCATGGTCTTGGCATCAATCGACTGTCAAGATCTGCATTTGGACCACCCTCGAATTTGAAGCGTTCTTTGAAGGGATCGTACACCGCTTCACCTATTTCTTTGTCGCTTATTTCTTTTGGATCACGTGTTCCACTTGTAACAATTTTCATTTTTATGTCTTCCTCGCTCCATACTGTTGCATTTTTCATCCAACATAGTACAATACCACACGCATGAAAAAGGCGATACATCCTATCTCATATCGAAAAGTGGTCTTCGAGGACGCAACGAGCGGGGCACGTTTTCTTATTGGTTCAACGATACCTACGAAACAGAGCATGCAGTGGGATGATGGGGTGACATATCCTTTGGTAAAAGTAGAGATATCCAGCGCATCGCATCCTTTCTACACCGGCAAGGAAACCATAATCGACAGCACAGGTCGTGTCGAAAAATTCAAAAAAAGGACCGCCGCCGCGAAAACATTGTCGCGCAAGTCATCCTCCACGACATAAAAGAGCGTGCACTCCGAGGAATACGGAGCGTTCGAAGCCCCACGGGTAGTATGGAGCTAGCAAAATACAAAGAAAACCAAAAAACAGCATACCTTGCTAGTGAAGCATCGCGACTTACAGAAGAAATTTCGCGAGTGCATGATCTAGCGATAAACGACCCGAGTATGGCGGAGCTCGCAGAAGAGGAAGCCCTGTCGCTCACCACACAGAGGGATGCGATTGTTGAGCAAATGGATGCAATTTTAAAGGAAGAAGAAACGCAAGAAGAGTCTCCCAACGAGGTCATTCTCGAGGTGCGTGCAGGTGCAGGAGGTGAGGAGGCCGCACTTTTCGCAGAAACCCTCGCCACCATGTACAGGGCGTACGCACACACGCAGGGTTGGGGTGTACGCACCCTCGCTGAGAGTATGAGCGACCTTGGTGGGTACAAGGAAGCGGCATTCGAGATTCGAGGAAAAGATGTCTACAAGCGACTTCGCTTTGAAACGGGAGTGCATCGCGTGCAACGAATACCCGCGACTGAAAAAGCGGGACGTATCCACACCTCGACCGCATCAGTGGCTATTCTCCCGTTACGTAAAAAGGTAACGACGGTCATTGATCCGACAGAGCTCGACATGGAGTTTTCGCGGTCTGGGGGTGCGGGCGGACAGAATGTAAACAAGGTGGAAACCGCGGTACGACTCATTCATAAACCATCCGGTCTTGATGTGCGCTGTACAAGCGAGCGAAGCCAGCAAGCAAATCGCGAGAAGGCACTCATGATGCTCACCGCAAAACTCGAAGCCTTGCGAGAAGAGGAGGAAGCGAAAAAGTACAGCGACACGCGAAAACACCAAATTGGTACAGGCGATAGGAGTGAGAAAATACGTACCTATAACGTTCCCCAAGACAGGGTTACTGACCATCGCATTAAAGAGAGTTGGCACAACATAGAAATCATCCTTGGAGGAGCTATTGAGCCCATCCTTGAGGCGCTTGAGCGAGTGGATCTCTCGGAGGACCAGGCATAAGAACGCTTTGACATTTTTCGCAAACTACGTATACTTGCACACACATATGGAAATAAACGTCGCAAATATGGTCCATGTTAGTACCCCCTCAAATGAGGTGGTAGACCGTATGTTTCGTGCGGGAGCGCACTTTGGCTATGCGAAAAGCAGGAGGCACCCGAGCACCAAAAACTTCATATTCGGCCAAAAGAACAAGGTTGAGATCTTCGACCTTGAAAAAACAAGCACTATGCTTGCGAGTGCACTTGAGTTTGTTCGTTCCCTTGGACGTGAAAAAAAAGTGCTTTTATTTGTCGGAGGTAAGCCCGAGAGTCACAAGCCTATTCGCCTTGCCGCAGACACGCTTAGGTTGCCGTATGTCGCAGGCAGGTGGATTGGCGGTACACTCACCAATTGGAGCGAAATCGCACACCGCATCAAGCGACTGGAAGATCTTAAAGAACAACGCGAACGAGGTGACCTCACAAGGTACACCAAACTTGAGCGTCTTATAATTGATCGAGAAATTACGAAGCTTGAGCTCATGTTTGGAGGCCTTGTGAGTCTCGCAGGCAAAACCCCTGACGCATTGTTCATTGTTGATCCGAAACGAGAGCACACTGCGGTTCGTGAAGCGACAACACTCAAGCTTCCCACAATTGCACTCGCTAATAGTGACTGTGACATTACCAATGTCACACACCCCATCTTGGGTAACGATGCCGCGTCGAAGGCCATTGCATTCTATGTAGAAGAAGTGGCGCGCGCATACCGTGAGGGTCTTGAACAAGCGCCCCTACAGAGTGACTCGAAGAGTTAACACTTCACACCGCTTTCAATGTGCGGTACCCTGTACGTATGGTAATCACAACCGAGCTCATTAAAGAATTGCGAGAGCGTACCGGACTTTCCGTCATGGATTGTAAAAAGGCGCTCGAAGAAGTACAGGGGGACATGGAGAAGGCACTCATAGTGTTGCGAAAAAAATCGAGTGCGGCGGCGGAGAAGAAAATTGGGCGAACACTTGGAGCGGGTACCGTTGCGGCGTACGTGCATAGTAGTAAAGACATTGGTGCAATGGTGGCCCTTGCTTGCGAGACGGATTTCGTGGCAAAAAATCCGGATTTTATGTCACTTGCACATGATATCGCAATGCATGTAGCTGCCGCACACCCTCAATTCAAAACACGCGATGAGGTGAAAAACGAAGATGTCGCGAAGGCCAGAGAAATTTTTGAAGAAGAAGCGAAGGATAAGCCAGCTGACATGGTTGCAAAAATTGTAGAAGGTAAGCTGTCCAGCTATCTCAAAGAGAAGGTGCTCCTTGAGCAGGAATACATAAAAGATCCAAGCCATACTATTAAGGACTTGATTGATGCGGCGACGCAAAAATTTGGTGAGCGCGTTGAACTATCTGAATTCGCAAGGTTTTCAACACGATAAGCATGGTACTGGTACTGTTATTCAGTGTTTCGGGCCTTATGCTTGGAGGAATGCTCTTGCTTAAAATGGTGGAGCTCGAGCGTGGAGCGTTATATGGAAAGAATGTGCGGGCACACCTGGATATGTGTACGATTACTGTAGGTTGCACAATCGAGTACTGGATGAAAGCCGCCGCGCGTTCATTTTCTCGTGATGTTGCTCTGAATATTGTCCACGGAATTTCGCTCATGTTACTGCGATCACTTCGGTCAGCCGAGGACGGGCTTGCTAGGCTTATTGTGCGCGTGCGTGCGAAGCGTATGGCACAACGAGGGACTGGTTTGAGACTTCGTTTTCAGAATCACAAACTAAGACAAAATCGGTCCGGAACCAGTTTCGTTGATAGTACGGGAGATAGTACGCCGGAGTAGCTCAGTTGGTAGAGCAACGGTTTTGTAAACCGTAGGTCGCGAGTTCGAGCCTCGCCTCCGGCTCATTTTCATGAAGTACGCACACACGCCATACTTCCACGTTGCACATGCACGCGACCTCACCGGCCGCGATCGTGTGTTGTTTCGTTTCTTTGAAGCGCTCCCCGGCCTTATATCTTGGGGAACCATCACACTTGTAATCGTCCTTTCTGCGTGTGCTCCGGTTGCGGCCGCTTATTTCATCATAGCATTCGACCTGTATTGGCTATTAAAGACGATATACTTAGGACTCCATCAGCGCTACAATTTCCGTAGGATGCGCCACAATATGAAGGTGGACTGGTCCGATCGACTCTCACACCTCAAGTATGAACATTTGTATCATTTAGTTCTCCTTCCGTACTACAAAGAAAGCGAAGACATTGTGCGAGCAAGCTTGGACTCACTCGCGACCGCAAAGTACGATACATCGCGACTCATAGTGGTACTGGCCTCGGAAGAGCGAGCCGGCGAAGAAGCAAAGGACATTGGTGTGCGAATGCGTACTCTCTACGGAGACCGTTTTGGTGGCTTCCTTTTGACGTGTCACCCCGACAAACTGCCGGGAGAAGTGAAGGGGAAGGGACCCAATATTTCCTACGCGATTGAACAGGCAAGAGTGCACCTTCTTGCTACACAGCATATTCCCTATGAGAATGTGCTGGTGTCGGCATTCGATATTGACACCGTGGTCGAACCACAGTACTTCGCATGTCTCGCGTGGCATTTTCTTACCACAGACGAGCCACACAAAGCCTCATACCAGCCTGTTCCAGTGTACAATAACAATATTTGGGACGCGCCCGCGGTATCTCGTGTCGCTGCTTTTTCAAGTACTTTTTGGCAAATGATCCAGCAAGAGAGGCCGGAGAAACTAACCACATTCAGCTCACACTCAGTTTCATTTAAAGCGTTGTATGAAGTGGGCTATTGGCAAAAAAACGTTATAAGTGACGACAGTCGCATTTTTTGGAACTTATTTTTTGCGAATGACGGCAATTATCGCGTAGTGCCTATCGCGTATCCTGTGTATATGGATGCCAATCTCGCTCCTTCCTTACTTGGTACACTTCGAAACATTTATAAGCAGCACCTACGGTGGATGTGGGGTGTCGAAAATATTCCCTACATGCTCTTTGGGTTTGTGAAGAACAAAAAAATCCCGGTGCGTGTCGCGCTTCACCATACCCTCGTACAAATTGAAGGGTTTTGGAGCCTCGCCACGAGTCCGATTATTATTCTATTATTGGGATGGCTCCCGCTCATCCTTGGTGGTGATGCGTTCAGAGATACCGTCCTTTCCTATAACCTTCCGTACATCACGCGAAACCTCATGATTGTTGCCATGCTCGGCCTTGTGTTAGCGGCATACATTGCGTTCTCCTTCATGCCCCCTCTTCCCAAACATTTCAAACGGCGTCGTGTGGCGTATGTGGTTGCGGCACTCCAATGGCTCATTGTGCCTTTCAGTATTGTTATTTTTGGCGCACTCCCAGGCCTCCACGCGCAAACCCGTCTCATGTTTGGTCGCTACATGGGAGCATTTTGGGTGACCCCCAAACACCGCACACACGTGTCCACACAATGAAACCACTATCCGACAAACTTCGATGGCTTCTCCTCATCGTACTTGGTATTGTGTTTGTGACTGGTACACCCGTTCTCATCGGCTACAGTAAAGGGTACCGCCTCGGCGATGCACTCAACCTTATTGCAACAGGAGGAATTTTTATTCACAGCGATATCGCAAACACGGACGTGTACGTGAACAATGAGTACGTCAAACGCAGTGGTACACTTTTGCGTAATACGCTTATCCAAAACCTTTCTCCGAACGATCTGTACCAAGTCAGGGTAGAGAAGGAGGGGTATCAGACTTGGAACAAGCGTCTCACTATCGAACCAAACTTAGTTACTGAAGTGCGCGTACTCATGCTACCTGTGCCATCGGCGTTTGTATGGACTCCTATTGTTGCCACAACAACCACATCGCTTTCATCATCACGTAAAGCAACCTCGACACTCGAGGTTGCCACATCGTCCGAACACCTTCGCCTTGCCGAGAGGTTTGAGAACTCCCTCGATCAATTTGAATACGAGGTTGCATCAACAAGCTTCGTCACTGTGCGTGGCGTACGAATTGCAACCACCACCCTAGTGAGAGAAACGCGCTACCCCGAATGGCTCGAGAGGATCGCCTCTACAACAGGGTTTGAAGGTAAGGAGCAGGTACGCGAGCGCGAGGGTATTGTGGTGTGGCTCGACGGGGGAGATATTCATGGCACATGGGTACATGAACAAGATGAAACTCCTCCATTTTTCATGTGCACCACAGTCTGCGTGAAAACACTTGTACTAGACTGGTCAGAGCCATTTTTACAATTTGAGTTTTTCCCTAACAAGAGTGACGTCGTGGTGGTAGGAACAGAAAAAGGAATATTCGCCGTTGAGCTCGATACGCGCAGTGAACGTAATGTACACACCATACTCGAGGGAAAAAACTTGCGTTTTCTTCTTGACGGAGATACGCTCACGGTCTTCGATGGCATGACCTTCCGCGAAACCATCCTTTAAATGGTTTTGGATACGAGCTACACATTTTCATTCGATGTAACAAAAACTGATCATCAGCTTATGTCAAGTAATCCAGTATTTCACCATTACGTATCATTGCGTATACTAGCAGTGGTGAGTACTGTGGCTTTGAAAATTCATCAGTAGCTACACGACAGTTTCTATACAATGCCTCTCCACCCACTCTCAACCGCCATATCACGCATCAACGCAATTTTTTTTGCGCTTGGCTACGAGTTTGCCGAAGGACCCATTATTGAGAGCGAGCACTACAACTTCGATGCGCTCAACGTCCCACGCGATCACCCCGCGCGAGACATGCAGGATACCTTCTACGTGAAAGGGAGGAGTGAGACGGTACTACGCACGCACACCTCACCTGTGCAGATTCGCTATATGGAGTCGCACACGCCGCCCATTCGCATCATTGCACCGGGCAGGGTGTACCGTGCGGAGGCAACAG
>JAYRER010000002.1:0-14909 GCA_041908795.1 Minisyncoccota bacterium
CGTGCAATGTGGGTAACATTACTGCGCCCTGCGAGCAGGAGACCTATGCGCTCTCGCTCGCGTATATCGATGTGTGTGTACATATGTACCTATACTACCGTGCAGTTCAAAGTTGAGAGCAGCTTTTCTACATATTGACAATATTAATCTTTTCTAGTAGAAAGAATTAAGTAGCAACTCGAACGAGGCGAAAATAACATGTTGTTTAAGGGTAAGTTTGGAGCAGTGCTTATGACACTACTCCTTTGCGGTTGTGGTTTGCCTATGGAAAGGCATGCCGCGGCCCAGCACCAAGTGATCTGCGAGACAAACGCAGGATTGGCCCTCAAGATGCACAACCCCAAAGGTTACGAGGAGCTGTGCGCAGAACTCAACAGAAAGAAAGAGAACCCCATCGCCGCCACATGGGAGGCGATAAAGAAAGGAGAACGATAAAGAAACACAGGGTGTACTGCGGTGCGGTACACCCTGAAGGCATTCCACTAATCGCCCACAGGCGTTAGTAAAGGTTCGATGCCACTACATGACTGACTTTATCTAGATAGTAGTAATCCCCAGTATACGATTGGTACTAAGAACTGGTTTTGATACATGGTGTACTATATGTGTACGGTATGCGCCCCCGTACCCATACAAAATCGCTTTCCTTCCACCTTGTCGCGTTTTTTTTACCGGCAATCAGTTTGGTTGGTTCCGGGCTGCTTGCTTTCGCATACTTTTCACATGGTGGCGAGGAGGTTGTGTCGCATGTGCACGCACAGGACAGTGCATCGTTGTATACAACGCTCACCAGCCACGACAGCAACAACAATGGGCAAGCTGACTGGGAAGATGCGCTCTTCTCATGGCAACAACGAGGCGATGAGTCTGACATACTTACGTCATCAGAGACTGAAGCTGACTTTGTAGGCTCAGCTCAAACAGTGACAGCGCAGGTGGGGCGAAATCTTCTTGGCAACTATCTTGCAATGAAACGCTCCGGAGAGTTTGCCCACGGGGGTAAAGAACGCCTTCTTGAAGAAATTCTTCACACGGCCAACACACTTCCGCAAGTTAAATCATTCTCACCGAATGATCTTATAGCACTACCTCACACAGACAATGATACGGTTCGCATATATCAACAAAGCATCGGGCAGTGCACTGAATCACTCAAGACCTTTCGCACTAATGAGTTAATTCTTTTCTCACTTGCTCTTGAGCGGCAAGACACCGAAGCGAAAGAAGAGTTGCGAAAACTTGCACAAGCATACGGGAACGTGGCGACATGTATGCAAAGTGTGCCTACCCCTCACATATTCTTGGACGAGCATGCTCAACTCATTTCACACCTACACCTTTGGCACTACGACTTGGAAAGCCTTACAGTTTTTGACACTGACCCTGTTCGCACACTTTCCAGAGTTCCCTACATAGACATCGACGCCAATAAAGCGCGCACTTCTCTATTTAATCTCACGCGTAAACTTGCTACCCAGCTTCAATAGCACTATGCGGATATACATGAGCGTTGCTTCAAAGATTCTCTCACTCGTGATTGCTGTGGCACTCATAAGCCCGCCTTTTTTCTTAGCGGCTACACCGAAAGTAACATATGCACAGGCAGGAATTATAAGTTGCGTCTCGGCGGCACTTGGAGCAATTGGAGTTGAGCTTGGTATTACCGCGGGTGGTACAGCTGCTGCAGCCGCGCCCGCTGCTGTAGCCGCCCCTGCTGCGATAGCACTTTCAGTGCCTGTGAGTATACTTGCAGACCCAGCAAATATAGGGCACCAAATAGCACAAACGCAAGCACAGCTCATGACCGAACAGAGCACATTGATTAGTTCAGGAAACAGCACCGCGCTCACTTTCAAAGAGTGCGTGACTGACCCGCTTACCTGGTTTTTGAAACAAACCATCATATCGCAACTCACTGCGTCGATGGTCGACTGGATTAATTCCGGTTTTGAGGGGAGTCCAATGTTTCTTTCGGACCCACAGCTCTTTTTCCAAGACATGGCTGATCAAATCGCAGGGGAGTTTATCACACAAGGCGGGCTCGAGTTTATGTGTAGCCCGTTTCAGCTTGACCTTCAAATCGCACTCATCACAAAATATTTCGCTTCCGACAGGGACCGAACCATAGCGTGTAGACTTTCTGATGTGGTAAGTAATATGGAAGGTTTCCTCAGTGGAGCGTTTGAAGAGGGGGGGTGGGAAGGATGGTTTGAAATGGTTGCACAGCCACAAAACAACAAGTTTGGAGCTTTCTTCGAAGCTGACGCGGCAATAAGCGCGCGCATTGGGGGCAAAGCCGGACAAATCAGTAAGGAACTGGATTGGGGTAAAGGTTTTTTGACGCCGACATGTGATGCGGATGGCGACCCAAAAACACCTGAAACCAACTGTACGCCGGGAACATGGGTTGAACATCAGCTTTTGGAACACACCGATGTTGGGCTTGAGGGGCTGCAACTTGCAGACGAACTTGATGAAATCATCGGTGCTCTGCTTCAGCAATTGGTTCAAACGGTTATGACCGGCGCACAAGGACTTCTTGGGCTTTCAGATGGTGCGCAAGCTGGGGGCTCCTCGTACTCTGATCAACTGAGAAACTACACCGCAAACGCAACCGCGCCAACAATTAACGCGCACAAGAAGGAAGCAAACGACAAGCGCGCAGAACTGCTTGCGAGAATCGCTTCGCTCCGTACCGCGGAAAATGCGCTCCCACGCGACACGTTCATTATTTACCTCGATGAGCTTGAGCGTCGTGTCCTATCTGTTGACATGACTGATTCAGTTTCTGCAGTGAGGAAACTTGTGGAAATCGCTTCCGATCTTGATGACCTTGAAGAAAATATACGTGCGGGCACTCCACCTGCTCCGAACACCGCAGGTCCAGGTATTCCTCCCCCACCCACTTCTACTCCGTAGTATGGTACTCACATCACTCACTAGGCGTTACATTGTGGCACTCTTGCTATGCGGTTTTTTTGTGCAGGTATGTGCGCCGCTTGTGGTTTTTGCGGAACCGGGAACAGATGAATCGAAAGGTTATACGAGCCCCGGGACAGTGTCTACACAAGCAAATGCAAGTCCCGGAACAAAATCTGCTAACAACGCTGCGGAAACACCACGTGCGGGTGGTCCGGAGTTTAAGTGCACTTCGCTGGTACCACCAGCGATCGATATATCGTGTAGTTTCGCCTACATCGCATACCAACTCATGTCGGGTGCCGCCTACCTCATGGGACAGACGGGAGTACTCCTCAACTTCGCGGTGCTCTACCTCGTCAACGGCATGGGGCAATTGGTGATAGAGATGGGGGTGGGTACCCCGTGGACCGTATTGCGTGATATCGCCAACGTGTTCTTGGTTTTTCTAACGCTCTTTATAGGCATCGCGACGATTCTCGGCATTTCGAGTTACGGGAGTAAGGCCCTCCTCTGGAAGGTGATTCTTGCCGCACTCCTTGTGAACTTTAGCTTGCTCTTCACACAAGTTATTGTTGATGTATCCAACCTTGCCGCTTCTGCGATACACACACAGCTAGCACAGGTTGCGAATTTTAGTAGTACCGCCGGGGCAGGATGCTCACCCTCCGAGGTACCAGCCGGGGAAGTAAATCCGTGTGTAGAAAAAGGCATCGCAGGCGCGTTTATGACCCAGATGGGTCTTATGCAGGTGTATAAAAAGGGGAAAGAAGGGTCGTATGGAGTTCAGAGCAGTGAATACTATAACTATATTACACTCACCTCTATGGCGGCCATCCCTATGTTTATAGTGGGAGCCTTTGTGTTCGGCGCGGCGGCGCTCATGCTCATATACCGCTTTGTGGTGCTCGTCTTTCTCATGGTGGTCTCCGCCCCCGCGTTAGTGATGTTTATCACACGCCAAGGAGGGGGCGGATCACAGTGGTGGAGCACGCTCATTAAAGAATCATTCGGTGCCCCCATTATGTTCCTCATGTTTTGGGTATCGTACATCATGCTTGAGAGCACCACCTCCTTCTTTGTGGGAAAGGTGGGTACGGGCGTAGCTAGCACTGCACAAAACGGCAACATCTTCAGCGTAAAAATTCTCTTTAGTTTCATAATGGTTTGTTTCTTCCTTGTGGGTTCACTCATCATTGCTCGCAAACTGGGCACGGGGGGAGCGGCGGGTGCAATGGCGATCGGAAACAGATGGAGCCGAAGCGCCGGTATGATGATGGGTGCGGGTGCGGGTGCGGCGACCTTTGGGGTA
This sequence comes from Minisyncoccota bacterium, assembly GCA_041908795.1. Classification (GTDB taxonomy): domain Bacteria; phylum Patescibacteriota; class Minisyncoccia; order Phycocordibacterales; family UBA12088; genus CAYLHB01. The sequence continues at coordinate 4,232 of JAYRER010000002.1, forward strand.
ACGGGGGCATTGGGACGAAGGTACATTGGTGCCGCGGGTGCGAGTATGGCAGAAAATAGAAACGTACTTGAGCGTGCAAAAAATAAGGGGGTGAGTGGGTGGGTGGCACGTCAGCAAATTAAACTTGGGGAACGTACGGCAAGAGCGAGCTTTGACGGGAGATCCTTGGCGGGGAAGGATACGCAAAAATGGACAGGTGCGGCACAAAAGGGCGGCTATGCGCAAAACCTTAAGGACTGGAAGAAAGAGGAATCAGACCTTAACAAGAAACTTTCGACACCCTCCCTCACAGGGGAGCAGAAAGAGAAACTTGGTGAAGCCAATAAGGAGGAAATAGGTGCACGCAACAATCTGCGCGAAGCAGAAAGTAACCGCAAAATACTACTGGAACGACTTGGTAATACCAAGATAAGCGGCGAGGACAAAAAAGCACTTAAGGAACGAATAGCGAACAAGGATCGCGATATAGAAACTGCCCGCACAAAACTTGAGGATACAAGGAAAGCTCGCACAGGACTACGCGAAGGGTACGTGAACGAAGCGAAGGATGCGGCAGGAAAGCGGGTAGCGGAGCGCGCCGAGCAGGTTGAAAGTCCTAATAGCGGACTGGGTGCATTCTGGGATCCCTACACGAGAGGTGAGAGACGACAGTTGGCCGATGAGGCGAGAAAAATACTGAAACAAGGTAAGATGACGAAGGCGGAGCGGATTGCAAAGGAAATTGCTGATTCGCTTGAAACTAAGGAGAGCGAAGGAAAATAACCAAAAAGGTACAAAGTATGGACATACAAAATTTACCCCACCTACTCCAAGAAAGATTTCGAGAACTTCCTCCACTAGCACAAGAGATGTTTGTCGCACTCGAGTACCTGTCTGTATTTGCAATGTTGCAAAAGAACTTCGGAGTTTCCCCTGAACAGCTTGCCGTAATTGATGAGGAGCTCCTGTTGGTGTTGTTTGGATTGGAGGATCCGGAGCACCTTGCTGAGCACATTACACAGGAGTCCGGTCTGGACCAGTCTGTTGCCCAGGAGATAGCAAACATTCTTTTCACTGAAGTTATGGGTCCTTTTTCGAAAAAGCTTGCGACCTTTGTGGAGGCTACACGCATGGACGGAACTGCTGTTGATTTGTCTAAGAATGTAGCAGCATCTTCCGCGCCATTACCACAAATCCCACATACACACGACCGCACGCTTCCCGAGCTTCTCGTCGCACGCTCGTCTGAGAGTTCAAAAAATGGAAATGTTGCGGTATCGGTCCCGTCACAAACCGGGGATTCCTCAAGCACTCCTCAAAGCACTCCTCCCACACCCACCTACCAAGGGGTGGATCCCTACCGCGAGGAGCCACAGTAACCTGTGACTACTGGGTTTTTCAACAAAACATTGATATGCGATTTCAAGTACCCCAATTCATTGAGTTGGAAGATAAGATATTTGGACCACTCTCGTTCAAGCAGTTTCTCTATGTCCTAGGGGGTATTGCGGTGGTGACCATCCTCTATCTCCAGTTTGGCTTCGTAATAGCCGTGGTGGGAGGCGGTGTTCCTTTGGCACTAAGTCTAGCGCTCGCGTTCGTGAAGGTTAACAATCGCCCGTTCGTATTTTTTTTACAATCATTCTTAAATTTTTTCGCTCACAAACGGCTCTACTTATGGAGAAAGGTGGACAAGAAGGCGGTGCCCACAAAGTCACAGAGTACGTCCCCACCAAAGTTGGAAGCACCTCGTATTTCTGAGAGTCGCCTCAAGGATCTCGCGTGGACCCTTGATATTAAAGAGAGTATGTACACAGATACCTCACAGGTCGGTTCACCCAGAGAGCGTACGTAAGGTACACTGACACTATGTCTACCAACACAGCATCCCAACACGCACAACCAAGCCAAGACTTCGTACCGATTGAGTCGGTGCGTGACGGTGTCGTTATTTTGAAAGATGGATCATTCCGTGCACTCCTTATGGCAAGCTCACTCAATATCGCCCTGAAGTCTGAAGATGAGCAGGCCGCCATCGCAATGCAGTTTAGTAACTTCCTCAACTCGCTGGATTTCTCTGTACAATTCTTCATCCAGTCGCGCCAGCTCGACATCAGACCCTACATAGCTCTTTTGGAAAAACGCTACACCGAGCAGGGAAGTGAACTTATGAAGATTCAAGTGAGGGAGTATATTGAGTTTATTAAAAGCTTCACCGAGGGAACGAGTATAATGACAAAGAGCTTCTTTATCGTGGTTCCCTACATGCCTCCACTGATTGGCGCGAAAGGCACCGGACTTTCAAGTCTTTTCTCCTCTAATCGTACTCTGTCCGCGGAGGAGATGAGTCGGAATTTTGAGGAGCATCGCACCCAACTTGAGCAAAGAGTCTCAGTGGTGGCCCAAGGACTCGCCCGGACGGGGGTACGTGTAGCTCAGTTAGGCACGGAGGAAGTTATCGAACTCTACTATCGCTTATTTAATATTGGCGAGCTTGAACGACCCATTTCGCTTACCCAAGTGGCCGATTCACGCACGTAACGTATGCACCACACCAAACAGCTTCGTCGCACAACACTCACCATGTAAACGTTATGGGTTTTTTCTCTTTTGCAAAAAAACAACAAGCGGAGATGGAGTCCCTTCAATCTCTCCTGCCGCAAGACATCTATAAGGCGGGTACGCTCGAGCTTAAAGACGTCCTTGCTCCTTCCGCGCTCGAAATAACACCGCGAGAGCTCAACCTCGGCGACAAGGTGGTGCGAACATTTTTTGTGATTTCGTACCCACGCTACCTCACGAGCAATTGGTTCTCACCCATTATCAACCTTGATAAGCAACTCGACATAAGTATCTTCATCCACCCCATAGACACCGGTGAGATACTTCGCAAGTTTCAGAAAAAAGTGGCGGAAGTACAGAGCAGGATAAATGAGCGTGAACACAAGGGGTACGTGCGTGACCCGATGCTTGATACCGCCTACGAGAGCCTGGAACAGCTCCGCGACAGCCTCCAACAAGCAGAGGAACGACTCTTTGATGTAGGCCTCTACCTCTCGCTCTATGGAGACACTCGAGAAGAGCTTGATAAAACTGAGAGTGAAATAAAGTCCATCCTTGAGGCCCAACTTGTCTACATTAAACCCGCCCTCTTTCAACAAGAACAAGGGTACCGAAGTGTCCTTCCTCTCGCATATGACGAACTTGGGGTTCATAACAAACTAAATTCTTCACCACTATCTTCCATTTTTCCCTTTGTCTCATTCGACCTCACCGCAGATAAGGGTATTCTCTACGGCATCAACCGTCACAACAGTTCATTGGTGCTCTTCGACCGCTACTCGCTTGAGAACTACAATTCAGTGCTCTTCGCAAAGTCCGGTGCAGGGAAGTCCTACACAGTGAAATTGGAAATACTTCGCTCCCTCATGTTTGACACTGAGGTTATCGTCATCGACCCGGAGCGCGAGTACGAGTACATGGCACAAGCAACCGGCGGTAGGTACTTCAACATTTCCCTCTCGAGCGAACATCACATTAATCCGTTCGACCTCCCCCCTGTGCGAGAGGATGAAAGCCCTGCGGACATTCTGCGACAAAACATCATCTCACTTGTTGGCTTGTTTCGTATCATGCTTGGCGGTCTCACGCCAGAAGAAGACTCGCTTATTGATCGTGCTATCACCGAAACGTACGCGCTCAAGGACATCACCTCAACCTCAGACTTTACAAACATTACCCCACCTTTACTGTCCGACTTTGAGCTCGTGCTTGCGGGGATGGAAGGAAGCGACTCGCTCATTGCCCGTCTCCAAAAGTACACAAAGGGCACATGGTCAGGCTTCATCAACCGCCCTACAAATGTCGACATCAACAAAAAATTTGTGGTGTTCTCTGTGCGTGACATGGAGGACGAACTTAAGACAGCCGCCATGTACATCATCACCAATTACATCTGGACAGCCATACGGCGCGATTTGCGTAAACGACTCCTTGTGGTCGACGAAGCATGGTGGATGATGAAGAGTGAAGATACCGCCTCATTTCTCTACGGAGTAGCGAAGCGTGGTCGCAAATACTTTCTTGGACTCGCAACCATCACCCAAGACGTGGATGATTTTCTTAAAAGCCCGTATGGCGTTCCCATGATCACCAACTCTTCGATACAAGTACTCCTTAAGCAGAGCCCCACCTCAATAGACCGAGTACAACAGACATTCAATCTAACCGATGAAGAGAAGTACCTCCTTCTTGAAAGCGAAGTGGGGGAGGGAATATTCTTTGCAGGTGCCAAGCATGTTGCCATAAAGATAATCGCGAGCTACACCGAGGACCAAATCATTACCTCTGATCCAAGCCAACTCCTCGCAATAAAAAAGGGGAGGGAAGGCATTTCCTCGGCTGGAAATACAGAACTGTAAAGTACCATGCTTGAAAAAAGACTTGGAACGGCACCAAAATTCATACTCGTGAGTCTTGCATTCTTTGCCGATGGATGTGGGCTTATTCCCCTACTCGGCCCCTTCCTAGCTATTCCCTTCATCGGGGGCATATACTATGTGTTCCAAGCAAACAAAGTACCTATGTTGGGTGACAAAACCACCCAGTGGGTGAAAACGTGTGCAACGCTCATTCTTGAGCAACTTCCCCTTGTTTCTTTTCTTCCCGTCTACACCTGCTTCACCTTACTCACAATTCATACTGTAAACAAAGAGGACAATGAGTTACTGCGGCAGTATACTAAAAGTATGCGGTGGAATCAGCGACCTCGAATGCCTCGCGGTACCATTCCTATGGTTCTGTTCCTTCTTGCAGTGGGAGTATCGCTATTCGTACCAACGGGACAATACCGTCAATTTGTGTACGCACAAATTGATAGTTTTTCTCCTACCGTAATGACGGTGTCACTTACCCCTTCCGCACCTGAGCCATTCGATTCTGTGCAGGTGAAAATTTCTGGATATAGTGTGAACCTTGCAACATCGAACATTACGTGGAAACAAGATGGTAAAAATATAGCGCAAGGTGTTGGCCTCACCGAAACCACCGTCACGGTGGGGGGGGAGGGTAGTAACACGATACTAGAGGTTACTGTTGCGCCTATACTTGGTGCTCCTCAAACTTTTCAAAAGGTGGTATACCCCTCATCGGTCTCCCTCGTGTGGGAAGCAAAATCGTACGTACCTCCCTTCTACCACGGAAAGGCATTACATGGGCCAGGTGGCGCTGTTACATTCATCGCATTGCCTTCACTCATAGACGCCGGAGGATCACGTGTTCCTTCGTCCGATTTAATCTTCACATGGCGTCGTAACGGCCAAGTAATACCCCAAGTAAGTGGTGTGGGAAAGGGGACAGTAACCATTCAGAACGACAAATACTTCTCTGATCTTGTGGTAGGTGTTGAGGTAACAACTCGCGATAAGACAAGGGTCGCTCAGAAAACCGCGCGCATACCCGTACAAAAGCCGGAGCTTCTCCTCTACCAACATGATCCTCTCTTAGGGCTCCTCACCACGCACCCGCTTGTCGGCACAGGTTACATAAGATCCTCAGGAGCCGCTGTCTATGCTGAGCCATACTATGTATCCGCCTCCACTCGTGACGCAACGGAACTAGCCTACACATGGACAATTGCGGGTAATGATACTCTGACGGGAAGTGTGCTTGACCTTCAACCGGAAGGAGTGGGGTCCGGAACATCATTAATTACCGCATCGTTCCGTCACCTTGGTGTGCTTGTACAAACAGCTGGTACGCAGGTAAACCTGAGGTATGATATCAGGAATACCACTTCCAACACTGAAGCGTTCTAAAAGCACTATTGTATGGGTACTTTAGGAAAAATAACTTGTACGAAAACTATTATTTGCATGGGAATATGCTTTGCACTTTTGAGTATAGTGGAAAGTACTACTGCCTTTGCGCAAATGGCGGACACATCGACAAGAAATTTGAATCTCAGTGCACAAGCACAATCGGCGGGTGAAGCGCTGGGGCTCTCATCAGCACCTGCAACAACTGAAAACTTTGTCCCTCTCGTTCCCGGTTTGTTTAATGCATTGGGTATACAAGGAAAAAGCCCCACCACCGCACTTCCAACACTCCTCCAAGGGCTATTCCGCATCACGGTAGGTGTAGGTGCGGTATTGGCGGTCATCATGGTTGCAGTGGGAGGAATTGAATACATGACCACTGACTCTTCGTTTAAAATCGGGAACGCACGCGCGCGCATTACTGACGCCCTCTTTGGTCTTGCCATCATCCTTCTTTGTGTTGTGGTATTTAATCTCATTAATAATCGCCTCACTAACCTTGATATTCTCACATTGAAGTCTCAACCCGGTGTTGAAAGAAAATAGCAGATCATGCGCAATAAATACCTTCTTTTCGGAGCTGCAGGGATTCTCACATTGCTTGTACTAGCAGTCATTGTTGGTTTATTTGTGTTGCCAAGCACTCCCTCCGATGACCCTGGGGATGAATCGCTCCCCTTTTCGGATGACCGTCCATTACCAATTACCATGGACGAGAGTGGCCCGTTTGCAACAAGTACACCACTTGGTGATGTAGGGAAGACGGTTGGTAAGTTTCGCCTCCTTGCTGAGTGGCCTGCAAAGGGGGCGCGTCCATACAATAGAACGCAAAATGGCATAGACACACCATTTGTTCGTTATGTTGATAGGAGAACGGGACACATGTACGACGTGGACCTTGTGGAAGCCACTCAACCCCGCGCAGTATCTCTTAACACCCTTCCACGCATTCGTGAGGGGTACCTCTTGTCACAAGGTAGCTCTACGCTTCTTCGATACTCTGATGAGAGCAACACTTTCATCTACTCGTACCTTGGTACACTCAGTGTCGCAACTGACACCTCTCCTATGGGTTCGTCCGTGTACGAAGTGGAAGGTGAGCAACTTCCTCAAGACGTACGTACAGTGGCAGTATCGCCGGATGGTCTCTCTTTTTTCTACCTTGAACCGACACAAAATGGTTCACGGGGTATTGTCCGCACCCTAGGTCGTACTCCAAAAACGTCGGTCGTGCTTGAAACACCTCTACGTGAACTTGAGGCGTCGTGGGTGCACCGCAATACCATTACCCTGTTCACAAAACCATCAAATAACGTCGAGGGGTACGTCTTTGAACTTACCCTATCCACGGGCGCACTAAGAACAGCGCTGTCTTCACGGCGCGCTGTAACCGCGATGAGTGACCCCACTGGCGCATGGCTTCTCTATAGCCACCTCGAAGGAGGCGCTGGGGCTCTCCGCACGCTTCTCCGTAACAGAACGACGCGAGAAGAGGTGGTGGTACCGTTCAGCACCATGCCCGAAAAATGCACATGGGGCACACGCTCACCTCATATCCTCTACTGTGCAGTACCTGAAGGAATACCCCAACGCGAGACATTCCCTGATTCATGGTACAAAGGGCTTGTGCGCCTCAACGATACATTTTGGAGCTACAATATACTCACTAAAGAAACACGAATGCTCGACAACCCCGCTGTGGTACTCGGGGTACCAATCGACGCGACAGACCTTTTTGTTGACGAATCTGAACAATTCCTCATCTTCAGCGACCGCGTAAGTGGCCTCATGTGGTCGTACACCCTCCCCAGTTCAGAGCAGGATGGTGAGTCATCACAAGAGATAGTTACATCCGATACTTCAGAATAATGTGTCGTGTCTTACCTTCTCCTTCAGAGAGGGTGGTGACCTCGGGGTCGTTTGCGAAGAGCGCATGAATGAGCATGCGCTCATACGCGTTCATAGGGGTAAGCTCGGCGCTTGAACGGAAGGTGCGCACCCTATCCGCGAGAAGCCGTGCCTTCTGTTCGACCTCGCGTATGCGGTCAAAATGGTAGCCGTTTACATCAAGAATAAACTTACTCTCCTCTTCCGTGAGAACACGCTCAGCGAGTCTCCGCACTATGAGGTTGAGTGCGCGGAGGTGCTCCCCTTGGGGCCCAATGAGACGCTTGGCGTCTTGGGTACGCACCTGGTAGAGGGGGTGGGCGGAGAGTTCTACCCTCTCTATCGCGTCTACTGTCACAGTTAGTGAGGTGAGTAATTCCTGTATGAGACTTTCTGGAGTGTATGCCATATGCTACTTAATTATGCCCTCGCGAGCGAGACGTTTTTTCACGTAAAACTCCTGGCCTATCGCAAAGATATTACTCGTGATCCAGTATAATGCAATCGCCGAGGCGGTGGCGTAGGCAACCACCCCCACAATTCCCGGCAAGACGTACTTCATCTGTATCTGCATGCTTCGTGCAAAATCTTCTTGAAAAGTGGCATCAGCATTCCTGGGTTCAAGCTTCGGAAGCGCGATACGTGCCTGAAAGAATTGGCTCGCACCCGCAAGGAATGCGAGGGGTAAACTCTTCATCCCCATATCCACGAGACCGAGGAAGTGCATATTGACCGAGAGTGGCGCGGTAACAAATGAGTAAAGCTCCTCTGTGGTGATAGAGGGGAGCCCGCCCTTGTAGAATACCCAGTAGAGGCCAAAAATGACGGGAAGTTGAATAAAAAGCACGAGAATCGAGGAAAAGGGGTTCACCCCCTTCTCACGATAGAGCTCGAGGGTTCTTTTTGCCTGCTCTTCGCGAGAACTCTTGTAGCGCTCTCGTATCTCTTTAAGTGGCGCCTCAAGCTCACGCATGAGGAGTTGGGTGCGTGCCGCTTTGAGGCCCAAAGGAAGAAGGATGAGCTTTACCACAACTGTGAGGAGCACCACCGCAATCCCCACATCAATAAAGGGTGACAGCGAGAGGAGCCAAATGAGACCATTGTAAAGTGGCACATAGATACCGGCATGGAACGCAGAGGAAATCATTGCGCCATGATAGCGCACTCAATGGGAAATGAGAAATCTCCCACGTCCTTCCGTGTGGTCTAACTAGCGACGTTTTATGGTGAAATTTTCCTCTTTGTTTCTGTTGTAATACCCTCAATACAAGTAACAATTTCTGTTCGGAGCATGGCGAAAGGCAACATGGGTGCGCTCGGTTTGAGGAGTATGGCCAAGTGGCAAGGGGGAAGTGTGGGGGCAACGTCGCGCAGGACCACATACACCCTGCGACGCATGAGGTTGCGCAAAGTGGCATGCCGCGCCGTTTTTTTACTCACCACCACGCCGGCTTTGAATGTATCTGCGTGTAAGAAGATAATTGTGTGTGAGGGGCCGTGCATGCGCTTACCTGTCTTAAGGAGGCGAGCAAACTCATTTCGTGAAAGTCGCTTGCGTTTGGGAAACATGCTGAAAAAGAATTGCCAATTACTAATCCCAAAAAATGAAAGGGTAGGGGTTAAAAATTAAGAATTAGAAATTGGAAATTAAGAGATTTTACCCTCACAGGGAACCATGTGCTTCTGCACTCCTTATTCCTTTAGGGTAGGGTTACACTGAAAGCTTCTTCCTTCCTTTCGCACGGCGAGCACGGATGACACGCTTGCCCCCCGGGGTGCGCATGCGCACCAAAAAACCGTGTGTAGTGTACCGCTTTCTATTTTTCGGTTGGTAGGTCCTCTTTGGCATAGTGGGTGCACTATACCAGAGAATATGAAAAAGAAAAGGTCGCCGAGTACCCGTAGGTATCGGCGACACATAGTAGCGTTTCGGGCTTCACTAGCCTCCAAAGAGCATGGAAGACCCTCCAAGGAGGACCAGTAGAATTCCCGGCAGTTTTTGGAGCTTGGTGGGCATCGCCCAGACAAGGAGCGCTCCCAGTACCACCGCTCCTCCGTTGAGTGCGGAAACTCCGTACTGGCTCACGACTCCCTGGAAGAGTGGGAAGTTTGCGCTTCCCAGCACCAAGATACCGAGAACCAACGTTCCCCAAAACAAGAGGAAAGTGGGGGCTGTAAACCTACGCTTTGGTTTGCTCGACGTTGTTTCTTGGTTTACAGGTTTGCTGGTGTGTGAAACAATTCCGCGCACCAGAAACCAGAGTATTGTGAGAGCGAGCACTATTCCCACATAGGGAAGAATACTGGCAATCTCTATGGCTGCTATCCAGTTTTGTAATTTTTGTAGTTGAGTAACGGGCTCCGGCTCCATTATTCTCTCTCCTTCGTCAGTTTCTGGAGCTCGGCGAGCGTCGCTTGTGCAACAGGATCGCCGCCTCCCTTACCGAGGTTCAGAAACACCGTCCCTCCCTCTGCGGCCGCAGTCTCAATGGCTTGATGCAGACTCATTTCCACACCAACATCTTTATATGTTGCTGCCGCTTTACCACGCCTTTCGATTACATCCGCTTCGCCCTTCGCTTCGGCTTCGTACTTAATCAGTGTTGCTTTCCCCTGCGCTTTCGCAACAGCCTCCGCTGTGAGCGCACTGCGCTCCACATCGGTATCGGCAATCTGAAGGTAGCCAGGCACTTGGGTCGTGATTACCTTGATGCCAATCCCTACTTCAACAGCCGTGGCAATTTCTTGTTGAACTTGTTCTGCAATCGAGCCTCGGGAGGTATCAGCATCGCCACCCAAGAGGTCAAACACGCTTATCTTTTTACCCACCTGAATTGCCGCATGACTAACCCGCTGGCTAAACAGTCGCTCCCAGCGATCCCTTCCAAACATCATTTGGTCAGGGTTTACCGCTGCAAGCTCGAAGGTGAAAGGTAGGGTTACGTTGTAGCGGTCTTCGGTGACGATTGTAACAATCACCGCCCACGCAAACGGAC
>JAYRER010000003.1:0-24168 GCA_041908795.1 Minisyncoccota bacterium
ATTACTCCTCGCTCAACTCCAAATAGAAGAGGGAAATGTGGACGAAGCGCTGGGTTCGGTTGAGGCGGCGGCGATACTAGACCCTAACAACCCTGTTACTTTCTTCCAACTTGGCCTTCTGCGGTATAGCAAAAACGATTTTGTGGGCACCGTGGCGGCGCTCGAACGCGCAGTGCAACTCAATGATGTGTATGCGAATGCACGCTACTTCCTTGGTCTCTCGTACTATCGCATCGGAGGTGCGAATGAAAAGGCGATAGAGCAGTTTGAAAAAGTATTGAGCACCAATCCCGATAGCTCGGATGTGAAAAGTATTCTAGAAAACCTTCGAGCGGGACGTCCTCCCTATGGAGAGGCGGTACCCACACCTACTCCTGTTGATGAGATAGAAGCGAGAGAACGTACCCCACTTATAGAGAGAGAGCAGAATCAGTAACGACGTGCGTGAGCTATTTTCTCAAATTGCGAATCGCGAAGTACGCGGTCTCCATGAGGCCGCGTACTTGTTGGCGGCGTTCTCCTTAGGGTCACAGGTGCTAGCACTGGTTCGTGACAGACTTCTTGCAGGAACCTTTGGGGCCGGAAGCGAGCTTGATGTGTATTTCGCCGCTTTTCGCATTCCCGATTTCTTGTTCGCATTTGTCGCTTCATTCGTTTCGGTTTATGTGCTGGTTCCATTTCTTGAGGAACGCGAGAAAAAATCGTCCGCCACAGTTCGTACTTTTATGGCAAGTGTGTTTACGGTGTTCACCGTAGTCACTGTTATTGTTGCGGGAATAGTGTGTCTTTCAGCGGATTGGATTATCTCAAAGTTATTTTTGGGTTTTTCTTTTAGTGACCAAGAGACACTTGTCCTTCTTACACGCATTATGCTACTACAGCCAATACTCCTCGGAATGTCCAATCTTTGCGCGGCACTTGTACAGTTACGACAACGTTTTATACTCTACGCTCTTGCTCCCATTCTTTACAACATTGGAATAATCGTGGGTATCACTGTGTTTATGCCCTTCATGGGCACAGTGGGGCTCGCGTGGGGCGTAGTGCTTGGTGCGGCACTTCACCTTGCGACTCAACTCCCGTTCGTACTTCGAGATGGCGCCGCGCCACGATGGACGTATCGTCCTGATTTTAAGGCTGTCCGCACGGTCATGGCAGTATCATTCCCTCGCACCCTCACACTTTCAAGTCAGCAACTCGTGCTTCTGGTACTTAGTGCACTCGCATCGCTTGCTGGAGCGGGGGCAATTTCCGCTTTTAACTTGGCGTATAATCTACAAGCGGTGCCACTCACACTTGTGGGTGTATCCTACAGTGTGGCGGCATTTCCTACTCTCGTTCGGTACTACGCAAACGGCGAACATAAACGATTTTTTGCTACCGTTACTACTGCGGTGCGACATGTGTTGTTTTGGTCCCTTCCCGCAATGGTACTCCTTGTGGTGCTACGCGCACACTTAGTTCGTGTACTTCTTGGTACCGGTACATTCAATTGGGGTGACACGAAACTTACAGCGGCGTGTCTTGCCCTTTTCTCACTCTCACTTGCCGCACAAGCAATAGTGGTGCTCCTCGTGCGCGGAAGCTATGCGATGGGAAATACGCGAACCCCACTTGTGGTGAATCTTCTGTCGAGCGCATTCACAATCGGACTTGCAATCACACTCACTCATACCTTTTCGCAAAGTGATTGGACGACCCAGTTTGATACGTTACTTCGTGCGGGAGGGGTGGAATCAACCGGAGTACTTGCCCTTGTACTCGCATATTCGCTCGGGTCATGGGTAAATGCAATTGCGCTCCTCACCGCGCTTCCCAAAGGATTTCGAGTCATACTACCAACCTTCATGGGTACACTTTTGCGCGGCCTTACCGCATCACTTATGGGGGGAGTGGCTGCATTTCTTGCACTCCACGTTACTGTCACATTATTTGATTTACGCTCGTTCGTGGGTATCGCACTGCACGGCGCACACGCCGGCTCGGTGGGACTTGCCGTCTGGGCACTTGCTGTGTACGCACTTGGAGGCAATGAACTAGTGGAGATTGGACACGCAGTAAGGGCACGCTTTTGGAAACGACGTCTTTCGGCAGGCGGCTAAACCCTTGTAGAAGCTGGGCTTTTTGAGAGTCGGGATAGTGAGCTACAGACACCAACGCGCACTATACTGAGATACTGCGGGAATGAGGATGTGGGGTGTGTGCCACGTCACAAACATTGCTTGCCTCAGGATATACCAACTACGGAGTCTTTCTCCTCACACTCGTGTGTCGCCATAAGCGCGTGTGATACGCGGACCTTTGGATGTATCTTCAAGATGATAGCCGAGTGCAGTTATGGACTCCCTCAGCTTATCGGCACGAGTGAAATCCTTGGAGTTGCGGGCTTCCTCACGCTCATCCACAAGTGCTCGTACATGGATCGGTACACGCACCTCACGTAAGACTCCGAGCTGTACCGCGTTCCTGTCTTCAAACAGTTGACTCACTCCAAGTCCCAACACCTTGTCAGCATACATGAGCGCGGCTCGTTTATGTGCGAGCGTTCCATCGGATTTGAGCATGTCCCACACGAGCGCAAGAGCCTTCGGAGTATTGAGATCATCGTTTTGTGCCTGCGTAAACGAAGTTAAAAAAGACTCGCCCACTTGCTCCTGTGGGGCGTCACGCAACTCTTCCACCGCAAAGCGGTGAAGTCTCGTAAGTGCGGTCTGCGCACCCTCGAGTGCCACCCACGTGAAATTCATGGGGCTCCTGTAGTGGCCCGTCAAAAGCCAGTAGCGATACGCGAGCGGTTGGAACCCACGCTCAGTGAGTTGTCGTAAGGTAATGGTGTTATATAGTGACTTACTGAACTTTGTCCCCTCAATGTTTATGAATGCACAGTGCATCCAGAAGCGGGCAAAGGGTCTTCCGGTCGCCGCTTCGCATTGTGCAATTTCATTGTTGTGATGCACCGGAATATGGTCGATACCGCCGGTGTGTATGTCGAGCTCCTTACCGAGGTACTCCATACTCATCGCGGAGCACTCAATATGCCATCCGGGAAACCCGCGTCCCCATGGACTTTCCCAACCGAGTGAAAGATCGCTTTTCCAGAGAGCGAAATCCGCAGGGTTACGCTTCTCAGGGTTCGCCTCGACGCGCGCACCTTCCCGTAGCGCCTCCACATCAATTCCACCAAGCTTTCCGTAACCTTCAAAACGCGATGTGTCAAAATATACCCCGTCCCGCGTGCGGTAGGCGTACTCCTTCTGCATGAGTGTTTCAATGAGCGCTATTTGCGCCGTTACATGCTCACTTGCGCGTGGGAGGACGGTGGGACGACGTATGAAGAGCAAATCGAGATCAGCGAGGAAAGCCTCGGTGTAGCGGTCGGCCAAGATACGCATGCCATCGAGTGAAATGGGAAGGTTTTCGCGTTTAAGCCCCACGGTCATTTTGTCTTCCCCCGAATCTGCGTCGGAGGTGAGGTGCCCCACGTCGGTTATGTTCATCACCTGCCTCACCTTATAGCCATTCATGCGGAGCGTCCTGCGGAGCACGTCGGCAAACACGTATGCGCGGAGGTTACCAAGATGTGCGAAGTCGTAGACAGTCGGTCCACAGTTATACATGCGCACATAGTCGCTCCGCAGAGGCTCAAATCGCTCTTTTGTGCGAGACAACGTGTTAAAAAAGTAGAGGGGAGGGCGTACGTCCGCGTTTGGATCAGTGGTGCCGGGTATAAAAAAAAACATGGCAATCAACAGTATACCAGAGACGAGTACACCTTGGCAGGGTTTGAGATGGTCGAAAAAAAATTGGTCTACAACCAATTTTTGTACCTAAAGTAAGCAAAGAACAGTACCGCCGTGGCACACATGATACCTACAATAATCCAAAAATCCCATTTGTGCCCCACGATCGGAATCGAATTTGCGTTCATTCCAAATAGCGATGCTATTAGTGAGAGAGGGAAGGTAACGAATGCCATAATGGTAAGTATTTTCATAACCTCATTCTGCTTTGTGGTGAGTAGGGAGTCGTTTGTGTCACGTAGTTCGAGTAGACTTGCGCGGTGCCCGCGTATCGCGGCGAATAGGCGTTCATACTCAAAGGTAAGGGCGCGCACCATGCGTACATAGTCGTAGCCAAACATACGCGCACTCGGCCTTTCAAGTGAAGAGAGAAGTGTACCGTGTGCATCGAGTGCCTGGGTAAGGTTCAGAATATCTCTGCTAATACGAGAAAGTTCCACCACCATTTTCCGCTCATTTCCTGAAAACACACGTTCTTCAGCGACATCGAGCCTTCTCCCCAGGTAGATAAGCTCGTCATCAAGCGCATTGTATAGACCACGGAGCATGTGAAAGAACATGTACCCAGCATGCTCACCCATCTGTTGCTTATCGAGCACCCGCTCAACCTCAAAAAGTTTGCTAAAGCCTAAAAGTGGGTCGAGTTCCGCATACCGTACGGTGAGAATCCAATCATGGCCCACCACAAAATCGAGCTCAATGGGAGTGCTTGCCACTTTGTGTCGTCTTGAGAGTGCGGGAAGATGAAGAACAAGGTAGAGGTAGTGTTCACTCACATCTACGTGGGTACGAAGCGATGGTGTGGTGAGCTCGTCAGCGATACTCTCCTCCAAACCAAACTCTTCAGCGAGCGCCCGCACCTCGTCACGAGTGGGTGATGCCGCATCCACCCACACAACTTGAGCGTGACGATGGCGAGTAATCATACACCCAGTATAGCGCATGCAGAGAATCAAAATATCAAGTCGAAAGATATGTGGGGATTATGAAGTATGCTATGAAATTTCATGCGTTATTCCATGTTCTCTGTTATACTCATAATCATGTCTCACCACTCTGTTTTTCGATATTTGCTTGCTATTGTACTTGCGCTTTTTGTGGGATATGGGATAGGAGCTCGCCACGATGTTGTTGCAGTGTTTGCAACCACCCCAGGCGCTCCAGAAAATGTGAATCTTGCACCGGTCTTCGATGCATGGAAAATACTTGAAGAAAAATTTGTTCCTCCGACCTCAACCACAACCCCTGTTGCTAATCAGGATAAAGTGTGGGGCCTTGTCGAGGGTCTCGCAAGTTCGTATGGTGACCCCTACACGGTGTTTTTCCCTCCTGAAGAAAGCAAGCTTTTTTCAGAAGATATTTCAGGGTCGTTTGGAGGCGTAGGTATTGAGCTTGGAAAACGTGACAATCTTCTCACGATCATTGCACCCTTAAAAGGGACTCCCGCGTACGATGCGGGGCTGGTGAGTGGTGAAGTAATTTTGGAAATAAATGAAGTGAGTACACAAAGCATGTCCATTGACGATGCAGTCTTGGCAATACGCGGAGAAATAGGTACCGAGGTGCTATTACGAGTTGCAAGCAAGGAAACAAAAGAAATTCGCGAGGTACGTATCATCCGAGCTCGCATTGAGGTACCCACGCTTGAAACAAAAACGTTGGAAGATAATGTATTTGTGATAGAGCTCTATAATTTTACGGGCACCGCACACACGCAGTTTCGCTCAGCCATGCGCGAGTTCTTAAAAAGCGGTTCCCGCTCACTCATCGTTGACTTGCGAGACAACCCCGGGGGCTACCTTGAAAGCTCGGTCGACATTGCGAGCTGGTTTCTCCCTCTCGGTGCGGTAGTGGTAAGGGAAGATTTTGGAGAGCGTCGTAGTGCGGTAATTCACAGGAGCAGGGGGTACAATGTTGTACCCAAAGGTACACGGATTGCGATTCTTACAAATGGCGGGTCGGCAAGTGCCTCTGAAATACTTGCGGGGGCATTGGAAGACCATAAAAAGGCAGTGCTCATAGGCGAACGCAGTTTCGGTAAGGGCTCGGTGCAGGAGGTGGTGCCTGTGACCGATGATACGTCGCTTAAGGTGACGGTGGCTAGATGGTTTACCCCAAATGAGAGGTCTATCTCCGCAGGTGGTCTTGTGCCAACGCTCTCGGTGAGTCGTACCGCGAAGGATAGGAGCGAGGACAAAGACCCTCAGCTTGAGGCGGCGATTGTGTACGTCAAAACCGGTGAGCTCGTACTCCCTCCAACAGCATCAAGTACGACGGAAAACCTCTTCTAGTTGCGAACGAGCCGTAAATGGGCTACTATACGTGCATGCGAGTGATACTTTTGCGAGATATTTCAAAAGTCGGGAAAAAACTCGACGATATCGAAGTTGCCGACGGATACGCAAACAATTTTTTGTTCCCACGCAAGCTTGCCGTGCAAGCCACACCTGCAAAAATTGCTGAGTTTTCGGGTAGGCGTGAGGCAGAGCGCGCTGCACGCGATGCAGAATTTGCAGATCTCAAAGAAAAACTATCAGCAATCGACGGAACAGTAGTTACAATAAGTGCAAAGGCTGATGAGCAGGGGCACCTGTTCAAGAAAGTACGGGCGGCCGATGTTTCAGTGGTACTAAAGGATGAACAAGGTGTTTCGTTAGAGCCGGACATGGTGCTCCTTGAAGAGCCGATTACCGAGCTTGGCGAGCAAGCTGTTTCTATTGAAGCGGCAGGCTTGCGTGTGACCGTCACTGTAACGGTGGTACGCGAATAGTTATCTGGTTGTTCACATTTAACGACCTCCGAGGAGGTCGTTAAATGAAAAGTATGTACGTTTCTTTTTAGGCAACATCTACTACTTTTCGACGTGTCGTTGTTCCGTCAAAATTCTTTTTTCGCACTTCACGGAACATCACTGTTCCGTTTGTTGTTGCATACAAAGTGTGATCACGTCCAACGCGTACGTTTTTTCCCGCAAGTATTTTAGTGCCCCGTTGGCGCACCACAATCGCACCAGGCTTCGCCACCTGTCCCGCATATAACTTGGTGCCGAGATACTTCGGCTGACTATCCCTTAGGTTTTTTGCTGTTCCGCCCGCTTTTCTATGTGCCATAGTATACTAGTTATGTGCCTTCCATAATAGCAGAATTTCTAAAAAGCCGCAAGGTGCAGGATGGCGCACTCGTGGTACTTATCGCATGTACTGCAACTGCGGCATTCGGGCTTGGGCGTATGTCACGGATTTCAGAAAATCCTTCACCTGTCGTACTCCACACAGGTGTGCAACAAGCTGTAGGTGCCACATCACTTACACAGGAAAATGGGAGTGCCGTTGCGGCCGTTGCAGGCACAGCGGGGGCCTCCGCCACCAGCTATGTTGCTTCCAAGTCGGGTAAAATATACCACCTTCCATGGTGTTCGGGTGCAAAACGTATCAGCGAAAATAACAAAGTGTGGTTTTCGAGCAAACAAGAAGCGGAAGCGGCAGGCTACCGAGCCGCAGCAAATTGCAAAGGTATCTAGACACATAACCAAACAAGTGCAACACTCAGAGGACGAGCATGCGCAGGCATATCAAACTTTTACTCGGATGGACATTTCTCTTTTTGGGCGCACTTGGACTCGTGTTACCCTTTTTACAAGGGATGCTGTTCATTCTTATGGGGATACTACTTCTCTCGGGTACAAGTGAGTGGGCGACGCGCGTTGAGCAGGAGTTTTCTAGGCGATTTCCCGAAACTACAGGAAAGGCCTTGCGTCAGATACATCGTATTAAGAAGATGTTGAGACTTTTGGAGTAGATGTCCCGCATGTGCTGGTAAGAGTGCGACCATCTCGTGAGAGTTCAATAAAAGATGATTCTGTCACTGTTCCTTGAGAGGAAAACTCAACCTTAAGCAGGAGACCACAACGGACATCATTGGAAAAGTACTGATCAAACACAAAATTTCCGAGAGAGTAAAAAATAGGAACTCCTTGGTACACCTCACTATCTTGTATGACATGTGGATGAGCACCGACCACAAGATCCGCACCCGCATCCACCCAAACACGTGCGAGTGTTCGCTCTCGCGTGTTCGCCTTTGTATCGTACTCTTCGCCCCAATGCGGCATAACAACCACAAAGGTACTCGTAGCTTCCGTGCGTAAGCGCTGGGTGAGTACATTCGCATCATCTTCACCAAATTCATTGTAAGCATAGAGTGCAACTAACCCAGCACTCGTGCTTGCGAGCGCGGGTTGATAGGGATTTTCTGGGTCGCCAAAATGAAGGAGTTTTTTTGATTTCATAAATGCGCGAGTCTCATCCAAGCCCGCTATACCAAAATTCATGGAATGATTGTTACCAAGTGAAAGTGCGTCAAACCCGCATGCGTGGAGTGCATCGAGGGATGTGGAAGCGAAGGTGAACGTGTAATGGTTGGGTCCGTCTTGAAGGTAGTTTGTCACCGATTTCATTGAGGTTACCGGCCCCTCAAGGTTGCCTACGGTAAGCTCTACTGAATTCGTTGTTGAGCAGACATCCTCAAGGATCTTGTCATAGCCAAGTATGTTTGCGCGAGAGCGAATATATCTGTCAAACATAATGTCGCCGACAAACAACAAGGTTGAGGTCGCCACAGGTGGAGCGGATGTGGCTATTTGCGTGAGTGAAGATGTTGAATGACGAATCTCACGCGCTTTGATGAACGAGGTGGATGGTGGAATCGAGCCAGGCACGTCAAGAAAGGCACCTAAAAAGGCATTTACTCCAAAAAGTGCGATTCCTAGTGCGAGAAGCAAGTGCATGAAACGTATAGTACCGCACACATCAATACCACGCATCTGATATACTACACGTATATGGTAAAAGGATTATTTCTTGCGGGCGTACTCGCCCTGATACTTTGGGCTCCGTGGATGGATCGAACGGGAGCAACGCAAGCAGGTCTTAACGTCGCAGGCCGACATCCTGACCTACTCACACTGTGCCGCGAGGGGGTAGCTACCTCAACTGAAGGTATGGTGAGTTGGTACCCTTTCGGCCGCCTCGTTCACACATGTACCGGAGATTTCCGAGTAATGTTCTGGGGTGCCGTACTACCTCTCGCGAGCGTGCAAGCAAACTTGCCGCTACCTGAAATACAACCCGTACCCCTTTCATGTGCACAAATACTCAACACACTACAAGAACGCATGAGTACTACCAGTACGAGTGTTGAACCCCTGTACCTAGGTGCGACTACAAGCATTAACTTCTTGTCGTGGCCTGGCGCTGAAAACTACACCTCAGCACTCAATGAAGGACTTGCAAAAGGACCAGTATTTGCAGGCAGGTATGCACTCGCAGATTGGAGCTGTGGTGTTGCATGCCAGGCACACGCCGTAATTGATATACCCTCAGGTAGAATTGTTGCAGGAGATATAAAAAGTGAGTACGGGCTTGAATACTCTTTAGATAGTAACATTCTTGTTACCAACCCCGCAAAAAGGATTACCCTTCCCGAGGATGAGGATGTTGCAGTGTCCTCTCTTCTTTCTCTTGCTCGGACAGAGCGAGAGTACTATCGTATAGGTATTGACGAGATATCGGGGCTTCCCGCACTCACTCGAGTTTGTGTCGAAAATGCTGCGCTTGGCGTAGCGTCATTTACCCCTTAATATCAAAGCCATGCTTCATCCAGGAGACACTTTGCCGCTCGATCTTACGTTCAAAGATCAAGTAGGTGCCAGTAGTACATTTAGCAACTTTTTGGGTTCATGGGTCGTTGTGTACTTTTATCCGAAAGACAATACACCCGGATGTACTGTTGAAGCGGAGGAATTTCGTGATCGCGTGGAAGAGTTCGCTTCTCTCGGTGCGAAAGTGATCGGAGTGAGCCGTGACTCGTGCGAATCACACCAGCGCTTCATTGAAAAAAAGTTACTTAACTTTACGCTCGTTGCAGATACCAACCATGCACTCATGAGCGCTTTTGGTACATGGGGTAAGCGTGAATTTATGGGTCGTACGTACCTCGGCACTTCGCGCTCCACCTTCCTTATTGATCCGGAAGGGAAAGTGAATGCGGTGTGGATGATAGTAAAACCCTCAGGTCACGCGCAAGAAGTACTGGGTAAGTTGCGTGATGCGGTCACTGCACGTGGAAAGAAGAATCCTTCACAGTAACTTCATGTACATTGATGAATTCTATGGAGACTTGGGAGGTCACGTTACGTGAGGATATAGGTTACACCAGCGCACGCTATTACAAATTAATTACTTAGTCAGTTAACAATAATTATGATACAACTACCACTTTTGTCATGCACTTGTAGCGAGTCGTATCACGACTATGCGCCACTTGTGTTGCGAGTTGTTGCCGGTGCAATATTCTTGGTACACGGACTGGACAAACTGAAACAAGGTCTCGAGGGAACGGCTGGTTTTCTTGCGGGACTTGGCTTTCCCGCCGCCACTCTGTTTGCAATTCTTCTCATTGCTGTTGAGGTGCTCGGAGGTCTTGCACTCATACTCGGACTCTACACTCATTGGGCCGCAAAGCTCTTGGCAATCGTAGCGGCGGTTGCATTCTTCACCGTACACCTAGAAAACGGATTTAGTGTACGTGATGGTGGGTACGAGTACATCGCGCTCCTCTTTGCAGTGACGGTTGTGCTTGTGCTCACGGGCGCGGGTAAGTACTCACTCGACACGCACCTCGCCACAATGGTAGGGGAGAAAAAGTAACACGAGCATGCGGACAATGTTTCGCTTCGTGCTTCTGTTAACGGTCCTCCTACTCGTAGGCATGGGTGCGTACTTCTACCTGTTCAGTGGTGAGAAGAGCATGAATCTGGTGATGGATTTTGCTTCGTGTGAAAAGCGCTACCCGGTCATGGAAACGTATCCGCGCCAATGCGTCACACCGAGTGGACAATCGTTTATCGAACAAAAAGTGACACGTGAGGTACTCACCTACACAAGCAGTTTCGGAGACTACACGTTTGAGTACTACGGGCAAAATGGGGAGCATGCAGGGTACGTGCTCGTTGAGCCCGACATTGCTACCACAAGTGATCTGACGCTCATGCGCGTAGAGCTTTGGCGGGGAGACGAGTATGAGGAGTTCGCCAGTAGTAACGATGCTCGTGAAGCACCTCCCCACATTAGCGTGACCACCCATGCTGATACAGGCGACTCGCTTGTTGATTGGGCGAAGCGCGCACTTGAGGGGAGTGGGGCTCCTACAAGTTCTCCGGAACTTACCACCCTCGCAGGCTCTAGTGCGGTGCGTGTATCGGGAAGCGGTCTCTACCTGTTCGACACAGTGGTGGTGATGAACAAGGGAAAGGTCTATGAACTGCGTGGTGAGTACATGGACCTCAATGACACGCTACGCAATGATTTTGTGACACTCCTAGGTTCGTGGACGTGGTTGAGTGAGACATCAATCGAGAACAATGTAGCCACAACCACGAGTACGACCACTGCACCATCGATACCATAAAACATCTCCAAACGTTTTGTTCCGTTAGTGGTGGTTGAGTACAGACGGTTTCCCGTCGCATGTTTCATACTAGGCACCACGTGTTTTGAGCCATTCAAAAAGCGTTGCGTAAGTGGACAATGTGCTTCCTTGGATACATACTCGTGCTATACTCGCGACTATGCGCATGGAAGGTCAAACCCACACTGATGCGCACGTCAATGAACGTGCGAAGTGTGTGGCTCCTATTGTTGAGAGGGGACGGAAAGTACTCGACGCGGTGCGAGAGACGGTGCGCGAGCATCCTATTGTAACAATTGGAGGAAAGAACTTCGAGTTTTCTCCAGAAAAAAATCCGGGAGAAGTTTCGATTGCGAAAATTCAAGCAATAAAAGGAGAAGTTGAGAATCTTGCAGAGCAAGCTGCAAATGACAACGATCCTTCGGCAGAGCAAGCTGCGCGATTGATCAAGCACGCACTTTCGGGATTGGAAGCGTTTTTCGGTAGCCTCGAAGATGCGCGTACGTATGACCCAGTGCTTGGTTCGTTCATTGATGACCTTTTGCGTGAAGTGGGAACATCCGAACTGGATGACGTGAACCAAGAGGGAGAAACGCAAGTCTCAAAGGCTGCGTAGCGGCACATAGAAACTGTGGACATTCACAACGAAATCACTCGTCACCTTGATATCCTGCGGGGCCTGCGTGCGCCGAGCGGGTTGTTTCTTGCGGCCGCACAGCAGGGGGTTTCGACCGGCTACGACAAGGCGTGGTTGCGCGACAACTTTTACTCGGTGATGGCGTTTGAGGCGATGGGCGAGTGGGACGTGGCCCACCAAACGTGGCACGCGCTCCTCGACATATTCCTCAAACACGAGGAGAAAATCAATTGGGCTATCAATGAGCGGCCACGCTTCACCTACCAGTACATCCACGCGCGGTACCACCCTGAAACGTTTGAAGAGTTTTGGGAAGAGTGGGGAAACAAGCAGAACGACGCGGTGGGATGTATCCTCTACGCACTTGGTAGGCTTGAGAAAGAGGGTCACAGTGCCCTGCGTAACGACGATGATCGTCGTATGGTCCAACGACTTGTTGACTACCTCGGTACGGTTGAATATTGGAACGATCCTGACAATGGTGTATGGGAAGAGTACGAAGAGGTCCACGCTTCCTCAGTGGGTGCATGTGTCGCCGGACTCACCGCGGTAGGCGAAGCGAGTATTGCAAAAGTGCCGCAGGAGTTCATTGAAAGAGGTCACAGCGCACTTGCGAACCTGCTCCCACGGGAGTCACAAACCAAGTTCACGGATCTGGCGCTTCTCTCCCTCATTTTTCCGTACGCTATCGTACCCGATGCCGTCGCCGACCTCATACTCTCAAACCTAGAGTACCACCTCACACGCGACAAAGGGGTGATTCGCTACAAAAACGATCGCTACTACAATAAAAATGAGGACGGCACGAGCGAAGAAGCCGAGTGGACTATGGGTTTCCCCTGGCTCTCCATTATCTACCGCGAGCGGGGCGACCACGTACACGCAGATTACTGGCTGGAGGAGGCACGAAAAGCGCTCGACAGCGAGGGTAAGTTACCTGAGCTTTACTATTCACACACACCCGACCCTAATGAAAATAATCCACTCGGCTGGGCAGAATCGCTCTACGTTGTCGCACTCAAGAAGAAGTTAGACTTGGGGCGGTAGCTTCATATTTCCTTCATGTACGCTTCATGTACAATGGCTTCGTTATAAGCTAACGCAAACACTATGTCACTCATTAAATGGGAACCGTTCGATGATTTAGACAGGTTTTTCAACGATGTTGCGACACCCGCATTGGGGAGAATGGGGTTCGATATGGCAGTCGATCTTTATGAAGAGGGAAACAACTACGTAGCCACAATGAGTTTACCAGGAGTGGAAGGTGAAAAAATCGACGTTGCCGTCGAAGGCAACTATCTTCGAGTTTCCGCTCGACGCGAGGAAGAGAAGGAACAAAAAGGTAAGCAGTTCTACAGCAAAGAAATACGACGTGGAAGTTTTGAGAGGGCGCTCCGTCTTCCGGAACCGGTAAACGAAACGAAGGTCATTGCAGAATACAAAGATGGTGTACTCAAGATAACACTCCCGAAACTTGGTGAAAAATCACGTGGAAAGGTGAAAGTAACGGTTAAAAAGTAGGATCAAGGAATTTAGGGAGACGCATTGAATCTACGACCCCCGCAAGTTGACAGCCGCTGCGGGGGTCGTAGCATGTATATATGGAAAGGATATTTGAATCGAAAGTGGGCAACATATTGGTCATACTGTATGCACTTCTTACAATAGGTATTCCTGCCTTCTCACTCATCTGTACCGCATCGTACTGTGCACCTCTTGTAGTGGTACCAATACTCCCTTGGGTGCTCATAGTCCGCGACCTCGGACTAAATGTACCGTTTGCGACATACCCCTTGTTTGTACTTCTCAACGTAGTGGCGTGCTACTTCGTAGGTGCAATACTCGAGCATACCTACCACTTTTGTAAGGCGGGTTTTTTACGTAACAGGTCGGGACTGTTTTCAGGTAAACGTACGCAGCGTAGCTTGTAGTGTGTACGACAAGTACGCAGACGACAGCTGTGCACAGCACATTGTGATTGTGGTGTGCGTGTGTACACTGTAGGTATTACATGTAACACCTCCAACTATGTTGCAACGTGGGCATTCGCCTTTATTGGCACTTGTTTCAGTAGTTATTCTCGGCTCGCTTATGGCGCCAACAAGCGTACATGCGGCGTGTGTGCCAGCATCGCTCTCGACTGTTGCGCTAGGGCAGTCCGGCTTCGCGGTCAAAGTGCTCCAAGAGTGCCTGATACAAAAAGGCTACGCCATACCTGCGGGGGTGACCGGGTATTACGGCTCCCAAACAAAACTGGCGGTGCAGGCATTCTATAAGGAGAAACTTGGGCTTCCTGACTGGAACGGCCTCTCGGTTGGACCCAAGGGGCGTGCGGCACTTGCGAGTGGAATGAATGGTACCCCATCACTTTTCACTGCTTCCAATAAAACATCTTATAAACGCGCCACCAGCATCGAGGAACTTAAGAAGTACGTCACCTCCTCACCAAACGTGCCGTTCGATGTACCAACAGTAGCAGGTTTGGATGGTGCACGATCAGAGTCTGCGGTGAGCGCACCTGCAACACCCGCTCGCACGCTACAGGACCGCGTTTCAGAAACAAATGTACAAGTACGTGGCATAGACGAGCCTGATATAGTAAAAACGGACGGCACTAGCATATATTTTTCGAGGGCTGGGTATTGGTACGGAGGACCGATGGTTCGTGCTATGGATGTCGCTGAGTCAAGTATGCCGGTGCGTTGTGAACCAAATTCAAAGGAAAGGTGTGTCATGCCTGAGCAACGGGGGGTCACCGCTATTACCGCTTTTCCACTTGAAAAGCTTGGGGTTGCGAGCGAGCACATCAAAGAGCGGGGCGAAATGCTTTTTGTGAAAGACACAAGTACGCTCATCATCCTCTCATACCCCTCTATCGTCGCGTACAACGTGAAGAACCCGTCTAAGCCTACGAAGATGTGGGAGCTTGGGTTAGAGCAAAACACCTCAGTGCAAACCGCACGACTCAAGGACAACACAGTCTACCTCGTGACGCAGACGTACCTCGACCAGAGCGCACCCTGTCCGGTGGTTCCGCTCATGCGTGGTTCTCAAAAGGTGAGCATTGCGTGTGGGGATATCTGGATTCCCGAGCGTGTGGTACCTGTTGATACCGCGTACTCGGTACTCACGGTTGATCCGGCGTCGGGGACGGTAAAGGAAAAGATCGCGCTCACGCTCCCGAGCGGGGAGGCGACCGTAGCCATGTTCGAGAACAACCTCTACCTCACGGCGCACTCGTACTACACCCGCATGGACACGCAAGCTGCGCTTGTGATTGAAGCGGCGAAACCCTACCTCACCGCGTCTACATATGAAAAAGCACGTAAGATACTCGGGTATGATATATCATCATCAGGCAAATACTCTGAAATTGAGCAGTTGGTACAAAATGATTTTGCGCGATATGAGGCAGATGAGCGGCTTCGTGTACAAAATGAAATCCAGCAAACACTCAGTTCACTTGTGCGTGCGAGGGCGCGGGACCTCGACCGCTCAAGCATTGTACGCATCGCACTTTCCCCACTCTCACTTACGGCGACGGGTGAAATCCCTGGCAAGCCACTCAACCAATTTGCACTCGACGAGCACAACGGCAACGTACGTGTAGCGGTCACGGTACAGCCCGATTGGAACACGGCAAACAGTGTAAATGACGTCTACGTACTTGGTATGGATTTGAAAGAAAGAGGGAGCATCCGCAACCTCGGGCTTGGTGAGCGCATTTACAGCGCGCGCTTTATGGGTGACACGGGCTACTTAGTCACATTCCGGCAAATAGACCCATTCTACGTACTTGATCTGTCAATGCCGACTGCGCCAAAAATGGTCGGCGAGCTCAAAATACCGGGCTACAGCTCATACTTGGAACCGTTAGGTGGAGACCTTGTGCTTGGTGTGGGTCGTGAGGGCAACGACGTGAAGCTCTCCGTCTTTGACGTGAGCAACCTGGCAAAACCGACCGAGAAGGCGAAGTACATTCTCAAGGAAAGCTGGACGGAGGTTGATGGAAACCATCACGCATTCCTGCGTGATGCGAAACACTCGGTCTTTTTTCTCCCAGGCGGAGACGGCGGCTACCTGTTCTCGTACGCGAACGGAACGCTGAGCTTGAAGCGCGCCGTTGCAGGCTACGATGTAAAACGTGCGCTCTACATCAATGATTATCTCTACGTACTTGGCGAAAACAAGCTCACCGTCATTGATGAGGCGACGTGGAAAGATGTGAAAAGTCTCGCGCTCTAAATCACCGCAAGGGCCGAGATTCGTCTGTGTAGCGCCTAGCGACGGTTGAGGTATGCTGTACCGTATGGGAACGGCGGAACAGGTAAAGGAACGGCTCAATATCGTTGACGTTATTTCACAGTACGTCAAGCTCACAAAGGCCGGCAAAAACTACAAAGGCCTCTCACCCTTTAAGAAAGAGAAAACACCAAGTTTCTACGTATCGCCAGATAAAAATATGTACTATGACTTCTCCACCAACCAAGGAGGGGATGTCTTTACGTTCATAGAGCAGATGGAAGGACTCGACTTCAGGGGTGCACTTACACTGCTCGCCGAGCGAGCCGGTGTCGAACTTCGACCTGAGCCGAAGGGTGCCCGCGATGCGCGCGAACGCGAGTACGCAGTTCTTGAAGAAGCCACGCAGTTCTATGAGACCAAACTTGGCGAACAGAAAGGTGCCATTGATTACCTTGAGGCGAGAGGAGTCACTCGCGCAACCATGCGCGCCTTCCGCCTTGGCTTTGCTCCCGAGGGGTGGACTTCCGTGTACGACCTTCTCACCAAGAAGGGCTACACGCGCACGGAACTTGAGCGCGTGGGCCTCGTGAAGCGTGGCGACCGCGGGACATACTATGACAGATTTCGCTCACGCATCATGTTTCCTATTTTTGACACCGCTGGGCGCGTTATCGCATTTTCAGGTCGCATTTTCGGTCCCGCGGCAGAGGATAAGGAGAATGCGAAGTACCTCAACTCTCCCGAAACATCACTTTTCGAGAAGGGAAGGGTGCTCTACGGCTACCATAAGGCGAAGCACGCGATACGCTCGAACAACTTTGCAATTCTTGTCGAGGGACAAATGGATCTCGTGCTCTGCCATCAGGCGGGCTACACGAACGCAGTAGCGGTTTCCGGTACCGGCCTCACCGAAGCACACCTCACACTTCTTGAACGCCTCTCCACGAACCTTCTTCTCGCGCTCGATGCTGACACCGCAGGCAAAGCGTCAATGGAACGTGTCGCACAGTTGGCGCTTCCGCGTGGAATGGATGTGAAGGTTGCACGCATCGCGGTGGGGAAAGATCCGGCAGACTGCATCAAGGAAGATGTGGAAGCGTGGAGGAGCGCGGTGCGTGAAGCAACCCACGTGGTACCTTTCTTTCTCGAAGAGCTCGAGGCGAAACATGCAAAAAACGACCGTCGTACCTTTGAGCTGCGTGCGCGCGATACCGTACTCCCACTCATTGCGCGCGTAAAAAGTCCGGTGGATCGGGCCCATTTCGTGCGCACGTTTTCTGACCACCTTTCGCTCCCTGAGGAAGCGGTGAACGAGGAGCTACGCTCGCTCGTGCGGCGCATTGCACAGGAAGAGAGCACAGGCAGGGTGCCCGCAGACGATAGTCGGCCGCATGCCGTGCGTCCGGAAATGTCACACCGTGAGAAGCTCGAGCAACTCATTGCGGGGCTCGTGTTCTATGCGGAGGACCATGCACAGGGCGCTGTGACGGAGAAGGAGGTGACGGCACTTTCGGTGGAGTTCGGTGTCTCCCTCTCAGGGTTTCTTGCGAGGTATGCCGAAACGCGCGATATCCTCGCGCTTACGAATTCTTTTCTCTACCCCGAGGGCACGGACCTCTACGAGCTTCTCCGTGAAAATATGCGTCGTTATGCGATTCTCCACCTCGAAGAAGAGAGTGTGCGCCTTCGTCGCGAGCTAAAGGCGGCTGAGAGGACTAGCGAGTCCTCCACGACCGACGAGCTTTTTACGCGATTCAAAATGCTTGCGGAATCCATTGCCGAGCTTAAACGAGGAAGGTAATGGAGCACAATGAAATAATGGATGAAGAACAGTGCACATTGCAATAATGTTCGTTTTATTGCATACTTCAAGCGTTACTCATTTCCACAATGGCAACTACAGCCAAAAAAAATACGACTATGAAAAAGGCCGTCAAAAAACCGGCCTCCAAAAAATTATCTGCACCTCACAAGAGAGTGGCTGGTAAAAAATCTATGATGGTGGTAAAGACCGCGAGGCCCACCAAAAAAAGACTGAAAGTGGAGCGTATACCTAAAAAGCGCGCCCTTAGTGGTAAGGCGTTAAAAAAACTGGTGAAGGCCGCAGCACCAAAAAAACCGACACAAATAAAGAAACCTGTCGCGGCGGTTAAAAAGCCTTTATCTGCAAGCACCTCGCAAGGATCGAGTAAAAGTGTCGCAAAAGCCTCTGAGATGGATGCGAAGCTCGTAAAACTTTTGGAAAAAGGCCGTGAGCGCGGCTACGTTGTGTACGATGAAATACTTCGCGAGTTTCCAAAGGTGGAACAGGACATTTTTTTTCTTGAGGAGCTCTATGACAAGTTCAACACCGCAGGTGTGGACATACTTGAAGGAGGCAACATCCTTTCGGAAGAGCAGCCGACCGACCTCATCGACAAACGCTCCGTGTACAAGCGTGGGGATAGTAGCTACGACAGCATTCAGATGTACTTGCGGGAAATCGGGCAGTATCCGCTCCTGAACACTCTTGAGGAGCGTGAGTTGGCGAAGCGGGTGATGGAAGGGGATATTGAGGCGAAAAACCTTTTGGCGCGTGCAAACCTCCGCCTCGTGGTTTCGATTGCGAAAAAGTACATCGGCCGTTCACCCGACCTCACGCTCCTCGACCTCATTCAGGAGGGTAATATCGGGCTTTTCAAGGCGGTGGACAAGTTTGACTACACAAAGGGCTACAAGTTTTCGACCTATGCGACGTGGTGGATTCGCCAAGCGATTACCCGCGCGCTCGCCGACCAGAGCCGCACCATTCGCATTCCCGTGCATATGGTTGAGACCATTGCGAAGTACAAGCAGGTCTTTCGAAGACTCGCACAAGACCTTGGCCGCGACCCTGTGGCGGAAGAAATTGCCATAGAGATGGGTGTCGAAACGGAAAAAATCCACATGATAGAGAAGATCAAGCAAGACACAGTCTCCCTTGAAAGTCCGGTGGGAGATGGTGACGATGACCGCTCGGTGTTGGGAGATTTCATCAAGGACGAAACCTTGGTACCTCCGGACCAAGAGACCGCGCACCGCATTCTTGCCGAACAAATCAAGGATATCCTTGAAGACCTGTCCCCGAAAGAGAAGAAAATTCTCGCGCTTCGCCACGGGCTTGAAGACGGCATCTACCACACCCTTGAAGAGGTGGGGAAGGAGTTTGGTGTCACCCGAGAGCGTATTCGCCAGATAGAGGCAAAGGCGATTGAAAAAATCCGCCACCACGAGAAGGCAAAACAATTGCGCAACTATTAGTGCAAACTATTGGTAGTCTGACTCCAAAGTGTGGGAGTTTTCCACTGCTTTATTGAAACACGGACTTGTCAAATTTGCAGAGAGGAGTACCATCTGCGGTTGGTTTCAATTTTGGAAAAGTCCAATGTCTGTACTTTCTTTCGTGGTTGCCGTCGCGCTGTATACCATACGGTATGTGGCGCTAGTCTACTTCGGGAAGCATGTCACTGGTGTACTCTACGGAGATGATGCCAGTGAGGAAGAGATGGCGTGGCTGTGGAGTAAACTACATCGAAAATTTCGTGAGTCGCCGAAAGTTGTCGTTGTTTCATGCATGGATGCGCGGTTGGTGGCATTCGGTCAACTCTTTCTCCACGTCTACATGTTTTGGGTTGCACGGCGAGCACTCGGTGCATCGCCCATACTCTATGGCATCAGTGGCGCGGGACCTTCGGTTGACATGGTGGGGAACGAAGCACTTGCGCTCGCGCACCGTCAGTCTATCTTCGAAGGCGCGCAAACAGCAGGTGCTGCGATGATCATCGTGACAGGTCATGAGCATTGCGCTCGGGACCGACGTTCTGACGCCGAAAAGGCGAATGGTACTATTGCACTCGCTCTCGATCTACAGCGTAAACTTCAAAACACAAAAGTTGTTGCATACTACCTGTATGCACGGTACATGGGTTGGAGACCTGCAAAACTAGGAGGGCAGCTCCACTCGACCGCTGATGACGATGCGCTTTCAAACAACGATGCAAACCCTTGTGAGCTTGCAACGTTCTAACCTCTTGAATGAGCGCCCCGGCAATTCGTCGGGGCGCTTTGACGTTCCATGTCACCTGTAGTATAATAGAAACACAGCCGAGAGGCCTCTTTTTTGTTATGGATATACGCAATATCGCAATTATCGCTCACGTTGACCATGGGAAGACGACACTCACGGACGCTATTTTGCGTCAGACAGGCGCAGTGGCTGAAGGTGTTTCCATGGACAGCAATGCGCTTGAGAAAGAGCGCGGCATCACCATTTACTCCAAAAATGCGTCCTGCTTCTATAAAGATACAAAAATAAATATCGTGGACACGCCCGGGCACGCGGACTTCGGAAGCGAGGTGGAGCGCGTGCTCCGCTCAATTGACTGCGTGCTCCTCGTGGTGGATGCGCAAGAGGGACCCATGCCCCAGACGCGTTTTGTCCTTAAGAAGTCGCTTGAGCTCGGTCACCGACCCATCGTCGTCATCAACAAAATTGACAAGCCCGCCGCCGACATTGAGCGTACGCACGACCAGGTCTTTGATCTGTTCGGCGAGCTTGGTGCCACCAACGAACAGCTTGATTTTCCCACCATGCTCGCGATTGGGCGTGAAGGGGTGGCGAAAAAGGAGGTGGGTGATGAGTCACACGATCTCTCTCCGCTTCTCGACCTTGTACTTAGCCACATACCCATTGCATCCGGCAATGACGACGCCCCACTGCGCGCGCAACCGTTCAACCTCGCCTACGACAACTACCTTGGACGCCTCGGTATAGTGCGAGTCTACGATGGTGTACTCAAAACCGGTGACGCGGTGCTCGCTCGAAGCGACGCAGGACTCTGGAAAGGGAAAATCACAAAGCTCTTGGGCTTCGAGGGGCTCGCGCGCGTCGAGGTGAGCGAGGTGCGCTCCGGAGATATTGCCATTGTCGCAGGTATACCTGATATTTTCATTGGCCAAACCCTTTCCCACACGGAGGATGTTTCACTTCTTCCCGCGATTGCGGTTGACGAACCTACGATTGAGCTCTTTTTCCTCGTGAACAACTCGCCGTTTGCCGGTCGTGAGGGGAAGTATGTGACGAGTCGCCAGTTGCGTGAGCGACTCGAGAAGGAGCTTGAGGTGAATGTCGGCCTTCGTGTGGAGTTTGACCAAGGAGGAGGCGAGCGCTTCACGGTGCGGGGTCGCGGTGAGCTTCACATCGCAATTCTCCTCGAGCAAATGCGCCGTGAGGGCTACGAGATGCAGGTGTCCCAACCTAAGGTTATTGAGAAAATCAAGGATGGTGTTCGTATGGAGCCGTTCGAGGAGGTAACTGTGGATGTGCCGAGTGAGTACCAAGGCTCGGTCATCGAACGGTTGGGAGTTCGTGCGGCTCGTCTCGTGTCAATGGAAAGTCACGAGACACGGGTACGTATTACTCTCGAAGGCCCCACGCGCGGTCTGTTCGGCTACCGCAACCAATTTGTCATGGACACCAAGGGGGAGGGAATTCTTGCAACACGCGTGATCGGTTTTAAACCATACGCGGGGGAAATTGCGCATCGCGACGTGGGAAGTATGATATCCCAAGTGACGGGTAAGACGCTCGCATTCTCGCTCGATAATCTCCAGACCCGCGGGACGCTCTACATTGAGCCGAACACCGATGTCTACGAGGGGCAGGTCATCGGCAACACCAGCAAGGGAGACGAAATGACGGTGAACCCCACGAAAGGCAAACAGCTCACCAACATGCGCAGTAAAGGTGCGGACGAAGCCATCAAGCTCGTTCCACCGAAGCTCCTCACCATCGAAACGGGACTTGAAATTATGGCAGAGGATGAGTACCTCGAAATCACCCCACAGTCGGTGCGCCTGCGCAAACAACATTTAACAGATATTGATAGGGCACGAGCTAAGCGAGGTGCATAAGTGATGTGCCGTAATTTAAAACATTTGAGAAGTCTCACCAAGAGTTCTCCACGCGACCAGCTTTGTGCCTCTTGCTTGTAACTTCCTTGGGGCATACAATCCGATTCTATAACGTAAAAGTGACATTTGTATGGCGCAAAAAATGATACTTATCTCATGTTCTGATGGCCGCATCACTGGCGCATCAGCGCGCGTGAGAGAGTTTACCACTAAAAATGGTTTTGATGTTGGTCCCACATCTGTGTACCGCATCAAGATTCCGGGACCCGACGGTACCTGTACAGGGGTACGCGGGGATGCACACCTCACCGCACTTCGCGAAAATATCGGGGTACTTGTTGAGAAGGCACGTCCAGCGCTCATCGCGGTAGCGGGACACTGCGACTGTGCGGGCTTTCCCGTGAGCGATGACGAGCACCTCTCAAGTTCAAAAAGAGCGGCCACACGCATCAAAGAGTGGTTTCCGGAAGTACCTGTCCTTGGGCTCATCGACTACAAGCTCGCAGAAGACGTTTGGAAATTCGAGCAGGTCATCTACCACGCCTAGCGCGAGGGTCGGGTGGCTACACGCCACTGCACTTTCTATGGTGTAATAGTTTGTGGCAGGCTCTACAGAACGATTGCGTACCGCGTACCATGTGCTAGAGCAACCCGTCGCTCTAAGGTATACTCATCCCATGCCGCAGGAAGTTCTCTACAGGAAGTACCGCCCCAGCACGTGGGCGGACGTTGTGGGGCAGGAGCATATCGTCTCCGCCCTCACTCGCGCCATCGAGAGTGGCCGTGTGGCGCATGCGTACCTCTTCTCGGGCCCACGAGGCACGGGTAAAACCTCGCTCGCACGCATCTTTGCGCGCGCGGTCGGTACGAGCGAACGCGACCTCTATGAAATAGACGCCGCAAGCAATACCGGTGTGGATGATGTCCGCGCACTCCGCGAGGAGGTGGTAACTTTACCTTTTGAATCAAAGTATAAAGTGTACATTCTCGACGAGGCCCACATGCTCTCGAAGGCGGCTTGGAATGCGCTCCTCAAAACCCTCGAAGAACCGCCCGCTCACGCTGTGTTCATACTTGCCACCACCGAGTTTGCGAAAGTGCCGGAAACCATCGTGTCGCGCTGTCAAGTGTTTACTGTGAGGCGTCCGAGTAATGAAACACTCGTCACGCTCGCACAACACGTAGCAGTGCAGGAAGGGTACACACTTGCCCCGGAGGCGGCGGAGCTTGTGGCGCTCCTCGCAGAAGGGTCGTTCCGCGACATGCATGGCACGCTCGAAAAGGTGATGATGGGTGCGGAAGGGAAAGAGCTCACGCGTGCAATCGTCGAGGCGCAGACCGGTGTCCCCAAAAACGCACAGGTACTTGAGCTTCTCACCGCACTACACGAAGGATCGCTCAATCGTGCACTTGGGATGGTGCGTACATTGAACGAAACCACCATTGACCCAAAGGTGCTCATGAAGCTCATTCTGAAGGCGGTGCGCGCGGTGCTTCTCTTTCGTTTCGCTCCCGAGCTTCGCGAAGAGCTTTCGGCAGAGTTTGGAGCGGACGACGCCCGCGTCCTTGAAGCAATGGCGCAACAGAAACCTTCCCGCATCAACAGCACACTCCTCACCGCACTCCTCAGCGCATATGATCGCACAGGGAGCACTTTCCTCCCCACACTCCCACTCGAACTTGCACTCATTGACGTGTTAGGAGAAGAACCCACACCATGAGCCTCACCACCCATAAACTCGTCTATTTCGTGCGCCACGGTGAGAGCGAGGCGAACCTCAAGAATGTGTTTCAGGCACCCGATGACGCGGTCACTGACGTGGGAGCTCGGCAGAACCAGCTCGTCGGTGCACGGTTTGCCACCGTTCCCTTTGATGCACTCGTCACGAGTCCTTTTCTTCGCGCACGCGCAACGGCGCGTGCGATAGCTGAGACAAGCGGGAAAGAGGTGGAGGAAGTACTTGTGTTTCGTGAGTTTGTCCCACCTTCATCGCTGTTAAACAGTCACCGTGATGAAGAGGCGGGGCAGACCTTCGTGCGCCTACGTAAAGAG
Organism: Minisyncoccota bacterium; assembly: GCA_041908795.1. GTDB lineage: Bacteria > Patescibacteriota > Minisyncoccia > Phycocordibacterales > UBA12088 > CAYLHB01. The sequence continues at coordinate 24,137 of JAYRER010000003.1, forward strand.
CATCTCACCGATCCTTCTTGGCACTATGAAGA
>JAYRER010000004.1:0-13383 GCA_041908795.1 Minisyncoccota bacterium
AGGTAGAGCTTGGTATGGCAAACCAATACATCAGAGACTTGTCAGTAAACGTAAAGCGAGGATTGCAAAAGAAGGTTCGAGAAGGTTGGTTACCAAGCATGTGTCCCGTCGGCTACATGAGTACGCCTGATAGAGAAAAGGGATTCAAGACCATCATGAAGGACCCTGAACGCTTTCCAGTGGTAAAGAGGCTCTTTGACCTCATGCTCACTGGCAACTACAGCACGATACAAATATGGGATGTTGCTCGTAAGGAGTTGAACCTCAAAACATATCAGCGAAGAAATATGGGCGGTAAGCATTTATCTAAAAGTGGTATCTACGCACTATTAAGCAACCCCTTTTATTACGGTTGGTTTGAGTATCCATACAAAAGTGGCGAATGGCACAAGGGTGCGCACGAAGCCATGATCACCGAAGAAGAATTCAATAAGGTCCAACAAATCATGGGAAGAACCATGCAACCAAGACCTCGGCCAGAGCGTAGCTTTGCATTTACCTCGCTTATGAAATGCGGAACGTGTGGCTGTAGCATTACCGCACAGGCGAAAGTAAAGCGATGCAAGAACGGCAACGTTCATCACTACGTCTACTACAACTGCACCAAGAAAAAGGTTGATGTGAAGTGTCCTGAAAAGGTTATAGAGCTCAAAGACTTGATACTTGATATCAAAGGCAAACTAAGTGAGATCACTATTTCAGAAAGATTCAAAGATTGGGCCATCAAACATCTCCATGAACTGCGAAAGACAGAAGTTGATAGCGACACCTTGGTCCTCAAAGGTAAACACAAAGAGCTCGAACAAGTCACCAAGAATTTGCAGTCACTCACACTGAACTTCACCTCACCAGCAAACAGTGAGAGAGCAATAATCACCGATGAAGAATATCAAACTCTCAAGGTTGGCATGGTCAAAAAGAAGTTGATGCTCGAAGAAGAATTGAAAACCAAAAACAGAGAAGTGTTGGAATGGGTAGACCTCACTGAGCAGACCTTTGACTTCGCTTGCTACGCCCACATCTGGTTTGAAAAAGGAGACGATAAAGCCAAAAGAGCGATACTTGCATGTCTTGGCTCGAACCTCACCCTAAAAGGCAAAAAGGTCTTTGTAAATTACCATTCTTTCATCAAGACGCTCATAAAAAGTCGTCAGGCGGTTGAAGACGAATTAGAGAAGGTTAGAACCTCCAAAGTATCAAGCAATAAAAGACAAAACCCCACAAATTGTGAGGTTTCGTCACTAGGGCTCCGGCGCCTGGATTCGAACCAGGGACCAATCGGTTAACAGCCGATTGCTCTACCGCTGAGCTACGCCGGAATATGAACACTACTAACCAGCATATTCTACCTTGTTTTTGCCCAAAGGCAATCGTACGTTCATTGCACGGGTGGTGAGTGAGTGTATAATTCAATCACTAGCAACTAAAGAGTTTTTATGGAAAAAACAGTTACCATATACAGCACACCTTCTTGTCATTTCTGTCACATGACGAAGGATTATTTGAAGGAAAAAGGTATAACATTTACTGATTACGATGTTGCGTCAGATCTCGAAAAACGACAAGAGATGCTCAGTAAGTCTGGACAGATGGGAGTGCCTGTGGTGTTTGTTGGTGATCAAATGATAATCGGATTCAATAAGGCGAAGCTTGATGAACTTCTTGATATCAAGGCATAACTGTTTGTAATGCTTAATGATACTCTTGTCCTAGTGTGCTAGGGTAGGGGTCTGCCCTCGTAGCTCAATGGATAGAGCAGTCCCGTCCTAAGGGAAAGATGTGGGTTCGATTCCTGCCGAGGGCACCAGAATTAAACTTTTGCGCTGAGACGCCACATAAAAGTACCTGTATGTGGAGGACCGATTGTGCATTAGTTAGTGTATCTCGTATACTGAATATATGGAGAATAACAAGGTTTTGGAAAAACTGCTTCGCGAGAATATCGCGGTTGCGAAGGACACGAATCGTCTTGTACACAAAATGCGTCGCGATGCGCTGTTTGGGAGATTCATGCGTGTCGTTATGTGGGTACTCATCCTTGGTACGCCGTTTTTTTTCTACAAGTACTACATGAAAGAGTACGTTGCAGAGTTTCTGCAAGCAATAAATGCAGTCAATAGCACGTCCGACCAGTTAAACGTACAGGGACTTCTGCAAAAACTGATACCGGGACAAGTAGTTGAGGAATAAGCTATAAACTGATAGTATCGAACACACAGAGCCGAGGTAGCTCAGTTGGTAGAGCATTCGCCTGAAGAGCGAGTGGTCGGCGGTTCGAGCCCGCCCCTCGGCACAGAGAATGTATGCACAAATAAGGGCTGGTTAAATACCAGCCCCCCAGTTCAATCCGTTTTCATCCACGTAGGCATCAGGCGCTATTGCTCCCACAATGTACGCGGCACCATCAACGAAGTGGAGTACTCTCCGAGTCTGATCTTTACTACCACCCTTTTTTAAAAGTTCCTTCAGCACCTCATCACGTACTTTTGGATACGGGTTTAAAATGTCCGCAACAGGTGTGTGACCGAAAATGTGATCAACCACCTCCCCCCTTCGGTCAAAAGGCCAGTGCTCAATACCTCGCAGGACCATGGCGTGCAATAGATCGTTACCAAACTGTATTTGTTGCCATTGGAGTTCCCTACGCACATCAAAAGGGAGAGGAACTACGTCCACTTTTGCAAGAGCCAACAGTTGGCCGATGTGCTGATGCAACCCCCCCGTTGCTACATAGTTAAATACAGCAAAAGGAAAGTATGCTTGAATTGGGAGATTGTGTAAATGAAATTTGTTTACGGTACTCCCAAACATCAACCACCAACCGAATCTGTTGAGCTCACTGTTTCCTGCATCGCGCGCAAAAGAGCGTTCCAACAGTTTGACGCTGCGGAGTGCAGACCGGATGTCTCCTTTCAGATTCAACATCGCCAACCCCTCCTAAACTATTTACCTCTACCCTTCATACTCCTTTCATATGAAACGTCAACACCTGCAAGAGGTAAGTGTTGATAACCCAATGATATGCCTCAGACTAACTCGTTTTTACCTTAAGTTTAGTCTGCTTTTCTTTGTCGATTTTTGGTAGTCGAACAGTGAGAAGTCCATGTTTTTCACTGGCTTGTGCTCCCTCGACTTCTACTTCAGCAGGTAGCAGTACCGTACGAGAGAAAGAACCCCAGTACAGCTCCTTATGAAAATAATTATCTTCTGAAACTTCTCGGTGCTCTTGGCGGCTTCCGCGGATTGTCACCATGTCCCTGGTAATTGATACCTCCAAATCCTCCGGTCGTACACCGGCGACAATGGAACGTATGACAATTTCCTCGGGTGTTTGATACACATCAACGGTGAGCTGGCCCTCTTCTGCTTCTTCCTCAAGCCATTGGCCATGCTGATCTTCTTGAACTGGTTGTTGTGTATGGGCAATCTTCCGTCCTCGTGGCACCTCTTCAACAAACTCATCCTGGTACTCCTCCGCGTCTACTGAACCTGTAAGGCGCTGAAAGAAAGACTGCTTAGGACGTCCCATAGTATTGAATGTGTTAGTAGCTAAATCTACGATTTTACTCTCTTAGCTTGTTCAAAAAGAAGAAACATCGCAATGACACCAAGCCATACTACAAAAAAAACCATTGCCGTACCCGTGCCACTTGAGGAAATTATAAAGAAATTAAAGAGCGCGTGCAATGTGGTTGCGAGGAAAAGTCCTGTGCATAAGTAAATAAGTTGAATCGCATCCGATTTGTAATAAGAAAGCGCGAGCGCACCTCCAACAACCGCGGAACAAAGTGTGTGAATAAGTGCGGCACCCATGAAACGCAAGTTGCCAGTGAGTAAGCCTTCCGTGATGTTGTAATCAACAAAAGGAGTAAGTACAAACAATGTCGATTCTAGTGCCGCGAATCCAAGTGCCACGGTCACCATGTAGACCATCATGTCAACGGGTTCATCTACTGCATGACGCCACAAAACAACTACAAGCGCTACAAGATACTTCATTAACTCTTCCGCAGCAGCCCATAGAAACAAGGGATTAGTGCTACTCGCATATTTCTGGATGTAAAGTTCAACAGGAAGGACGAGTACTACTGCGAGCATTCCTGAAAGAAACGAAACTATAATAAGGGGCTTAGGCTCTGGTCGTACACTGTCTTCACGTAGAAAAAATAACAGCCACACCAAAGCGGGTACTAAACCACCCAGTGTTGCGTAAATGAGCGGCTCTGTCGAGGGAATTGTCACGTTATTTTAGTCCACGGGCCATTTTGCCACCATAAGAAGAGGGTACTCTTGATCATGTACCTCCTCCCATATTGCTTCAGTTACAAAAGGCATGAATGGATGAAGCAAACGCACGAGCGTGATAAACACTTCATAGAGTGCTCGAGCCCGCGAAGCACGCGTAGCAGTATCATCGCTCCGTAGCAACGGCTTCGACTCTTCAAGTATACCATCAGCAAACCTATGCCATGTAAAATGATAAAGTTTTTCCCCAGCGAGGTAGAGTCGAAACGAGTCTATGTCAGCTGACACTTCGCGGGAAAGCACACGCACTTCCTCAACAAGCTCTGTATCAGACTGATCGGTCACCTCTGACGGACGGCCCGCATCATCATACTGGGTGAGTACAAATCGAGCGATATTCCATAGTTTGTTGGTAAAGTGTTTGTACCCCTTTACACGCTGTTCGGATAGCTTGATGTCATTTCCCGCCGCCGCGCCGATGATGAGGGACAGGCGTGTGGCATCCGCTCCGTATTTTTCAATCATATCCAAAGGGTTGATGATGTTACCCAGAGACTTGCTCATTTTGCGGCCCTTCTCATCGCGCACCAGGCCGTGGAAGTATACATTTGAGAATGGTTTTGTTCCCACAAGGGCAGTGCTCATCAAGATCATGCGCGAAACCCAGAAGGGGAGTATGTCATACCCCGTTTCCAAGACAGAAGTAGGGTGGTATGTGGCCAATTCAGTTGTTTCGTCTGGCCAGCCAAGTGTCGAAAACGTCCAAAGTCCAGAGGAGAACCAAGTATCGAGTGTATCAGGGTCCTGTGCCCAGCCGTCCCCTGTCGGTGGTATGACTCCCACGTAGATGCTTTCGCCACGGTACCACACAGGTATGCGATGTCCGAACCATATTTGCCGTGAGATACACCAGTCATGCAAGTTTTCAACCCAATTAAAATAAATTTTTTTAAATCGCTCAGGAACAATTTCAGTCTCCCCTGTATGCACTACTTGGCGCATGAGCTCCTTGAGTGTCACCTCGCTTCCGCTCGGAATTCCGGTGATATGTGAAGATACCAATGTGAATCGTTTGTTGACTGCAACAAACCATTGCTGTTTTACTTGCGGTTCAATGATGCCGCCGCCGCGACTATTTACCGCCACCGCATGGCGGTAGGTTTCGTCCACGCGCACAAGGAGCCCCTTCTCACGCAAACGTTCCACAATGAGAGGGCGCGCCTTCTTGATGTGCATACCCGCGAAGTCGCCTGCGATCGGAAGCAGTAAACCTCGTTCGTCAATGATCTGCTCCTTTTCAAGTCCGTGTCGCTCAGCGATGTCAAAGTCTATCGCGCTATGCCATGGGGTGATGGTCATGGCACCCGTACCTACTTCGCGCTCTGCGGCAACATCTTTTATCACAGTTGCGGTGATGGGCCCATTAATCCACTCAACGGTGAGAGTATCGCCGTGCGCGTATGTTGCGTATCGCTCATCGTCTGGGTGTACGACCACATACTTGTCGCCAAACTTCGTCTCGGGCCGCACCGTACCTATGACGAACGGGCCATACTGAATGTAGTAAAATGGGTCTTGCTGTTCCATCCGCTCCACCTCATCGTCCGAAACAGTGGTTTGAAGCTTCGGGTCCCAATTGACGATGCGATGTCCCCGAACGATGAGTCCCATCTCGTAGAGCCGTACAAAAGCGGTCATAACAGCGCGATAGCGAGATTCATCAAGCGTGTAGGCAAGACGACTCCAGTCAAGTGAAGACCCCATTTTACGTACTTGTTGCAGTATGGTTGCTTTACTTTCGTCGGCAAACTTTTCCACTCGCCTCAACAATTCATCGCGTCCAATATCGTGCCGCGTCTTTTTTTCACTTTTGTAGAGCATGTCCTCGACTTTGCTTTGTGTAGCAAGTGCCGCAGAATCCGTACCAGGAATCCAAAGCGTTTTGTAGCCCTTCATGCGGTGGTAGCGTACGAGTATGTCCTCGACTGCGAGCATTGCTGCGTGACCCATGTGGAGGGTTCCGGTGACGTTAGGTGGAGGAAGTACGATGGAGTAGGGTGGTGCGTCGGCTGTGGTGACGCCATCAGCCACACACTTGTCAGGATTGAAGTAGCCCGACGTCTCCCACTTACGGTACATCTCTTCTTCGAATGTCGCTGGGTTATAGGGGGTGGAAAAACGCTCGTTCATGGGGGCCATCCTACCACGAGTGCACGTAGTTTTGAACCTACTGGTGTTTGACTGCGCATCTTTTACACTTTTCTATACTCGAGGTGTGGCATGGCCGCGTTACATGCGTGGAGTGTACGTGCAGGCAACGCTGCCTTTCAGGTTCCCCAATTTACAGTCGATGTTAGTTTGTTGTCCGTGGTACAATCGCACAATGCATGGCCTCGATGGAATACTTTTTGAATTTGTGTTGATATCGTTTGTGGTTGTAGCCGCACTTCTTATTCTCCACGCCCTGCGCCAACCTTCTCCTGTCGCCTACATAGTAGCCGGTGTACTCATTGGTCCTTTTGGCTTCGCGTTCTTTCAGGACCAAGAGCTTTTAAGTCGTCTCGGTGAAATCGGTGTCATCATACTACTTTTTTTCATCGGTGCTGAGTTCACATTACGACGTCTTCGAGAATCTTGGAAAACAGTGCTCGTGGGTACTTTGGCACAGATAGCACTCACGGTTGCACTTGTTGCAACACTTGGGTTCTTTCTTGAATGGCCAATTGAACGTTCCATACTCCTTGCTTTTGTTTTGGTACTCTCTTCGACTGCAGTGGTGTTTAAGCTCCTTCGTGAAAAAAAATTGCAGGATTCCCGTCTAGGTGCGGAAGTTGCCGGCGTTTTGGTAATGCAAGACCTCATGTTGGTGCCCATGCTCCTTGTGATAAGCGCGCTCGGGTCGCACACAACGACCCACTACGGTTTGCAGGCACTGGGTGTAGTCTTTTTCTCCATGCTCGTCGGACTCATTCTCTACAAAAGGAATTTCAGTGTGCCTGCCTCACTTGCTAAGTTTGTCGGCAACCACGAACACCAACTGTTTTTGGCATTCTTAATATGTTTTGGTTTTGCGCTCTTAGCAAATGCCTTCAAATTATCTTTCGGCTTCGGGGCTTTTCTGGCGGGACTTGTTATTGCAAACACGAGTGGCATTGAGTGGGTACGTCGTCAGCTCCGATCCTTCGAGATTTTTTTGGTGGCGCTTTTTTTCATTTCAATTGGCATGTTGATTGACCTTGATATCCTTCGCGAACACTGGTTCGCTATTACCACGCTCGTCCTCATTGTGTTCTTGCTCAACACCGTAGTGAATGCGTCCATTTTTCATGTCGCAGGCCACCCATGGCGCACCGCGCTTTTCGCGGGCGCACTGCTCGCTCAAATCGGTGAGTTCTCATTTCTCATTGCGGCGGAGGGTCTATCTTTAGGAGTCCTCACACGTACTGGGTACCAGATAGCAGTATTGGTGATAGCTATTTCAATCCTCCTTTCTCCGCTATGGGTGAAATTATTCAGTCGCTACCGCCCGGGTGGAGGTGGGACAGTGCCACTATAATAAGTAGCATTAACCCCGCATAGTTTTAACTGAACTACACGGGGTTGCATTTGTTTGAGATTCTAGTCCTTCGGAACTGAAGGGCTACCGCATCGTTGCGCGTATGTGTGTAAAGGAGGATCGAATATCTTTGTGGCGACTTTTCTGAAATCCAGAGTGCTGTTCGGTAAGCCTCCGCCATTTGCGAGAGTGGTCGCACTTCTGCCACCAATTATCGCATATAGTATAAGTCGCTCTACGATCGGGTTGTCGCACTGCACACTGTTTTTTGGTGCCCTGTCGATGTACGAAGTTAACGTTCGGACCATGCACTCGAAGAAAACAACTCGAGTCGCATTAAGTTCTTGCGGATCATCATCCCAGACCAAAAAAAGCGTAGCCAGTTCGCCTTTTGTGAGCCTATATTTAAGCACACACAACGTTTCTCCCTCTGTAACGTCGCCTTCGGCATGTGCAGGACGAGTCAGTACGGTAAGCACGAGACTGGTCAGAAGTAGAGTCAGCAGTAGCAAGAGTGGTAGTAAAAATGATAGCCGAGTGAGCGGATGCTTGATTTTGGGCCGATTGTTCATTGACAACTCCACTGAGATACGGGTTCAACCTACCTCAAGTTGTACGCGAATGAGGGCAGGAGTCAAGAGCGAGTAGATGCAATGGTGACTTTGTGGATAACTTTCTGCGTACGGTTTGTCCAGTAGGAGACTAAAACGGACAGTGCGAAACAAGATAGGACAGTGCCAATTCAAGGCTCAGTAGAGGCACTTCATCTCGGCCAAATGACATCTGTTGACCTCAAGGACGTTTCCTTATGAAAACGAAGACTTGCGTTGACGTGCCTCAGGAACGGGCAGAAACTTGTATGCAGGGCAGGAGAATTCTGGCAAGTGAGTTTTCTTGCTTATGTGCGTGACTGGATCAGGGGGCTGATTTTCAGCTACGCGGGGCCTGCGGCCCGGACACTTCCGGAATAACGCGGACCCCGACAGTTGAGAAACAGTTTGTAGGTATCGTTACACGTTGCCTACCACTATACTGCATGAGTGTTGGTGGTTGACGTGTCATGATCAAGATTTTCAAAACCATATATCATCTCCTGATTGTAGTGCTGTTTACGATGGGTGCGGTCTTGGTACTTTCGGTCGTACCTATACCGAGCATAACTGTATTTGATATTGCGCAGGTGCCTCTACTGAGGTATGTGCTTGATTTTGTTCGTGCTCCCATAGGCTTTGTACTTCTCATACTAATTCCCGCGGTAATAATAATTCTGAAAGAAACACATTTGATCAGGCGTCAGTACCTCTTAAATATGCTTCGGAACCGTGTCACAGATCGAGTGCATGCAACCAGTGAAGAACATGGTGAAACATGCGCCTCCACACCCAAACCTACATGTACACTAGAAAGGTCAGAATTCAAGTATGCTGAGCAAGGAAGTCGCTTGCACACTTCACTCGAAGGCTCTACCGAGAAGTCCGGGAAAGTACAGCACAAAACTTACGAGGCCCATCCAATTGTACGTGAGCCACTCCTTGATGGTGTCGTGCGTATCGGCCGCACGGTGCCACGAACTTCCTACTCGTTTAATGAAGCTCTGGTGACAGGCTACCAAGTGGTGCTTCGGTAGTGTGCAGTGCACAATACTACTTTAGACTATAATGAGTTTTTGAGCGTACAGCCTATCAGGAGAAGGCTATATATGGAAACTAAGTCCGTTCATTGAGTCCACCAATAAATCAACTAAGTTGAATTATCAATTTACGGTGTAAATGTCCGCCGATATGCAAAGTTGCGGTCTTGCTCTGTCAGCAGCTCTACCCCAGCCGCATACTGCCATTCGCTGAAAGAGGTTTCTCTTCAGTTACCTCGTGAACTATGCCGAGCATTTGACGCATGTATGCGGCCATCCCTATCATGACCGCATTGTCACCGGTGAGCGCAGCATCTGGCACATGAAAGGCGTCTTGAGGCTGGAGCTCCGTAAACATACGTGCGAGTGACCTTCGTATGTGCGTGTTTGCGGCGACGCCGCCACCGGCGATGAGTGTGCGTGCAGGATAGAGCTCTAGTGCACGCCTTGTTTTCCCAACAAGCACTTCGGTCACGGAGTCCTCAAATTCACGCGCAATGACACCTTTCATGTGTGGTGATAACTCACCTCGCTTTTGCACTTCATACAGCACCGCGGTTTTAAGACCCGAGAATGAGAAGTCAAGGTTTTGACTCGTGAGCATGGGGCGGGGAAAACGAACCTCGTACTTCTCAACACCCGGAACAACTCGGTGGGCGTTTGCGCGGGTAAGGTTGGCAAGGCGACTTAATTCAGGTCCTCCGGGGTAGGGGAGTCCCAGAAGCCGAGCAACCTTATCGAATGCCTCACCTACTGCATCATCTCGAGTGCGTCCCACCACACGGTAGGTACCCCATTCTGGGGTATGCACAAGCTCGGTATGTCCACCGGAAATGAGAAGCGCTAAGAGCGGAAAGCGTACTTCACCAAATGTATACGTAGCGCCGTCACCCACCTGATTGACAACTGCAGAAATGATGTGACCTTCAAGATGGTTAATGGGCACCACGGGCACTCCCCAAAAAAGCGAAAGCGCGCGGGCGAAATTGACACCTACCCATAGCGCAGGCTCGAGTCCCGGACCCCTGGTAACAGCGATTGCATCGAGTGGTACCTTCGCGTGATTGCGCAGAAACTCAATGAGACCCGCAGAAAGCACCTGTTCGCGCGAAAGAATAGAGTCAAGTTCCTCAAATAGTTCTTCAGGGTAAGTCTTTTTCTCTTTCATAAGCAGATGTGCATCGGTGAGTGCCCGTGTGAGGAGTGGTACAAGGTTTGTGCCGTGCTCGCGCTTTGCGAGAGAGGGGAAGACCCCACCATACTGCGCGTGTTTTTTTGCTTGCGAGTAGAGTGCATTCCCTGCTACATGAAATATTGGTTCTTTCACCCCACCCGTCGCCTCAACAATGGCGACAGCTGTTTCGTCACAACTAGTTTCTATTGCAAGAAATCTCATACGTTTTCATGGTAATCATACACCATGGAGCGGGTTTTTTTATAGCGATACGAAGAAACAATGAAATTTGACAAACAGAAACCCTGTATGGTTGTTGTCAAAAATTGGATTTAATCAAAAAAGTGTGGTATTAACTTGTAAGTTCTTTTTGTACGAGAGTTGACATTGGGGTAGGCCTCAATGCCTGCTCTCGTGCTAGTTCATTCAAATACACCGCATGCGTGAGGGCAGGGTTTCTTGTTCTCACCACACAACCAAGGAGACCATAATGAGAAATGCGACCTTGGCCGCACTGTTCATGGGGCTGACCACGCAGTTTGCCGGAGCAACGGATCACACCAACCCCCAGAACTACACGTGGGGCGCCGGTGACGCAACGGTGGCAGTCTATGCATACGGCAGTCCGGCTGAAGCACTCGGCACGTCGGAAGTCGACCTCACCTTCAAAAACTGTTACGGGTGCAACGGTCAGCCGTCCACTACCACAGTCAATGGTTTTGCTGGGAGCAAGATCATGTCCGTTGGTCCAGCGGACAGCCCATCAGATACCGCAAACCAAGACTCAGGGGCAATCGCGGGCGCGACCGCGTTTGTAAACAAGCATGGTTTCGGGATCGGCGGCGCGTCCTTCGCCTATACCAATCAGGGGAAGGTCTCAACACTTACTCAAGCGGATCTCACGATCAAAAATGACTGCGGTTCGTGCAGAGAACTGAGCGCGAGCGGTACGGGTGCTACCCACATGCATGTGGTGGGACACAACGCCGGCGCAATGACAAGGTCGAGTTTCGGAGCTTTTGCTCCCAAGAGATAGGTTCACTAAGGGCGTTCACTACGGGCATTGATTCGCAAGGATCAGTGCCCATTCCTTTTACTATTCAAAGTTTGCACAGTAACAATGATAACGAGAGTGGCATGAAAAAGGAGGCTAGATCTAAAACTTTTTTGTAAGATATGCTCCACGTGGTCATTTCTTCTAAGACAAAAAAGACGGCGCCCAATTAACCGGACGCCGTCAACAGTCGAACAAAGAACAATTATTACCTGCCGCACTGCCCTGTGTTGCAGGTAACGACTTTCGCATCCGAGCCTGCGAACGCGAATGCACCCGAGCTTCCGTCCTCGCCGGCGTTGTCATTTGCTTTGCTGATGAAGTAACCGGCGAGACCTGCCCCGGTACCGACTGCGGCCCCGTGGAGGACTGTCCCTGCGAAGCCCCCCAGCGTTTTGCTGTTTTCGTCAGAGGCAGCGGCCACCTCGCCGATTTTCGCCTGACGTACGGTGACGAGCGCCTCCTCGCCGTTCGGACCCGTGCCTTGGATCATCGCCTTTTCAAACATGCTAGCTGTCGTGACCGTACGGGCGACGTTGTCGATGCCCGGCTCAACCTTCACACCGTGCACCATCTCGTACGCGACGTACGTCGGTATTGGCTGGCCAACCTGATTTCCGTTTTTGTCGACCTGCGCCACAAGCGCAGTGACGGGCTTTTCCACGCCCGTTACCGGGTCCGGCATCTTGGACCACGTCGAGCCGGTGGTGACCTCCGGTTTGATATCGTGATTTGCGCATGCACTTGCAAGCAGTGGGACGCAAAGGCTTATCGTCGAGAGTAACCTAATCATGGTTTGATTTCCTTTCAGTACTTGCAGTCTACGAAGACTGCACCGTTGAATGGTGCCGTCTGATTGGCGTTCTTACGACACCACATGGTCGCAAAAATAGGCTGCTTTTCTGCCCTTTCTGCGAAGACTACATGCCCGGGATTTAAGCAGTCGCTCGACACCGGAACCATGGAAGTGCCCTCTGCTCGTTCGTCTCCCGGCAACATGAACACGAGTTCGTTATCCCGGCACGTCCTGGGCGGGCCGGGAACCGTGCTCCCGGTCTTTCGATCCAAGGCGTACCATGGGTACTCACCTTGGCCGACAACTTCATGACATGGCTTGACCTTCGCGCTTGCGAAGAGTTGGGAGAGCGGTTGGTTCGGTGGAACAAGCACGTTGAACTCTCGCTCAAGACGTGTCTTGTACTTATCCACCGGCTCATTAAGAACGCATGTGCGTCCCGCTTCGCAGGCCGCAAACATGGCCACCACGTCGTCTAGTGTGCGCTCCTTAGAGGGAGCGAATGGCGACGCGGCGTTCGCGCCATTGGCTGTCACCAAAGCAACGAACAAGACTAACAAGACTTCAGTCAACGTTTTCATTGCTCGATACTACTCCTTCATCAGTTGTGCGAGTTCAACAATTGAACGTTTCTTCGCAATCTTTAGCAGTTCTGGGAAGCCGGTCACGTTGATTGTGGGCAGGTCTCTATCCCGTTCCACTACAAAGTAGTGGTAGCAGTTAATCCGATTGTGCGGATCTTCATTGAGATCGCACAGACTCCGAATTTTGCTGCACTCAACGTCGCAGCCCATTTCCATTAGAATGGTATCACGTGCGACTAATGTGCGAGCCACCTGACCGTTATCCGGCCCAGTCTCAAGCGTTGTATTGGCAGGCAGAAGGTCGTCAGCGACTACAGTCTCGTTCTGTGTTGTGTCGGGAGCCA
>JAYRER010000005.1:0-4275 GCA_041908795.1 Minisyncoccota bacterium
AATAAAGTGACGCGCAAGGAATTGAAGCACGTGCAAGACCTACTGAACGAACGACCACGCAAGGTTTTGGACTGGCGAACACCGAAAGAAGCGTTCGAGGAATTATTAGAAAAACGTGCAGTTAGAGTTTGAGTCCAAGAAATGTACCAAACATCTCTATTGAAGGAGTGAAGCCCACCTAGATAAAATGTGTTGTAAAGTTTGGCTCCAATTCATTACCGAACCCCACATGTTTATTCTGTACGAGAATGCAAAATTGCAAACACACCAGCTACACGAACTGCTGTTGCGATGGAAATCATGGAATACTATCGCGCCTCTTATTGAGAGTACCGTATCAAATACGTGAATTACCATTGAAAAGATTAATGTGGAGAGTGGGGTGGTGAAAAAAGATGAACTACCTATAATGGAACGAATGGGAAGTGTGTATTCAAAATACTTACGCAAGGCACGTTGTAGGGCAATGTTGGTTATTGGCCTTCTCTCCACCATTAGTTGGATGGTCGGATTTTTCTACGTGCAAGCGGCGGCGTCCCTGTGTGATGTCTCAAAGTATGAGTTGTCCGGCACTTTGATTGATAGAGATGTAAACACAGTTATGTCACTACGATGTGTGAATGGGGAACCACATCTGGTGTTTTCACCAATCTCAAAAAACCACGTGCTGTATAAAAATGCCTACCATATAGCTAAAGAAACGCGCCGCAAGGTACTGTTTGGAGACGCGGGCGATACGTGGGTGCGTCAGGGAGCTATGGCACTACCCTCGCTCTCTACTAAGAGTACTACTCTCACTATACTGCTCTACGCATGCAGGCGGGACCTTACCCGCTGGGTGTGCGGGAATCAGTCTCAAGGAGGCTCGAGGTGGCAAAAGGTATATATACGTACGAGTGGTAAACCACTGCCTGCAAGCAAGACTCTAGGTACAAGCACAAGACCTACATTTACTATTAACAATAGCACATACGGATTCATTCAAGAGCCGATCACAGAATACCGAGGAGAAGTGCGTGTTCTGTTGGGTGGCGTTGCCCCTCGGGAAGCGGAGTTGGTGTTTCAAAGTACCGAATTGAGTAAAGTGGTATCGGTAGGATTGGGAGATAAAGATGGGATAGGGGTAGTAAGCCTACCCGCAACTGTTCTTCCGGGAATCTACGAGCTATTAGTACGCAATACGAGAAGTGGCACATATGTTGGGCATGTTGACCCTTTCGTGGTGTATGATGCAGATGCGCGCACAAAACCAACCATCACTCGCGTTACGCGTAGGACATCGAAAACGGGAGCTGACGAGTACGAAATTATTGGCAGCGGTTTCTCGCGTGTCGACAATGTTGTGCATGTGGGTGTGACTGCGCTACGTGCAATGTCTGAGGACGGAACCACCTTGCGGGTACCTGTGGTGCGACAGATGATTCAGGGAATCACACTTGAGGGTACGGAAACGACACTCGACATTTCTGCAGTAGCGGACTACGATTTGTTTATCATTGTTAAGAACGAGCTCGGGAGTTCCGACCCCTATACACTCTAGTTTTTCTATGACCACTTTGGTGAAATCCTATACATACCACATACGCAGCATTCCGCACCGGAGTATTCGTTGGACGTTCTTGGCCGCTTTTGGTATGTGCCTTTGCCTTCTAACTCCACCTAAAGTCAACGCGCTTGTTATTGCCCCGATTCCTTTTGGGGGCTTTGTAACTGCAGTGCAGCCTTGTTTTTCATGCCGGGACTTCGGTTGTGTCGCTACGATGCTCACAGTGGTCCAGCCAGCACCGCTACCCGATGTTTCTGTTGTAGTTCACAACACAAGTATTCTACACCTATTCTACGTACTGCATCCTGCGACATTTGTTCTTGGAAATGGTTATCCTGACCCTGTATGTTTTACCCCATTTAAAGATGCCGGTAAAATAAAGTGGACTCCCATCGAACTTGATATCGCCGTGTTTCAAATGGGTATTTCACCCATAGCGCCGTTATAGCTTGAATCAATAGGCAGTGGAGCTAACGCACTTTTAGTGTACCAGTGCGTTTTGAGCTACGCAGAGCCATTCTTCCACTGTAATTTTTTCCGGCCTAGTATCCCCTTCAATCTTGCACGTTGCAAGCACTTCCTTTGAAACAATACCGCCAAGTGTTGAGCGAATGGGTTTTCTTTTTGAGTTGAATGCCGTACGTGCCACATCAAAAAAGGACCGCTCAGTTTCAGGAGTTGGAAATGATTCTCTTGAAATATTGGAGATGTGGAGAATTGCAGAATCAACCTTTGGTGGTGGAGAGAATGAGCCCGCCTTTACCGTGCGTATCAAGTGAGGGGTGCCGTACGCCTTCACCGAAAGGGAAAGGAGCGACTCCTTTCCGTCTCTTGCGACAATGCGCTCAGCAACCTCCTTTTGCATGAGTAGGGTCATGTGGCGTGGCTGTGCCGAAGAAGTGATGAATTTCCTAATAATTTCGCCGGTGATGTAGTAGGGAATGTTAGCTATGACCACGTACTGTGGTGTGAGGAGTGGGCAGGCGGCGGGGTCAAATGAGCGGATGTCACCCTCAAGAATAACAAGATGTCCGCTGGTTACCTCGCATGAAAACGTATGTTTGAGCTCTGCGACAAGGGTTGCATCTTTTTCAATCGCAACAACCTTTCCTGTGTTTTTTAAGAGCTCGCGGGTCAAAATACCGTGTCCGGGTCCCACCTCAAAAACCACGTCATCTCTAGTGATTTCGGCGGCTCCTGCAATCCACCCGGCGATTTCCGGTCGTGTGAGGAAGTGTTGACCTAACTTTGGGTGGTGTTTAGTGGGCATGATGGAGTTCGTGGTTAGTCGAGGTAGAGTACCGGCTCCCCCACCCGTGTTTCTTTAGGTGGTGGTGTTTCTATGTAGGAGGGGTCTATATCGAGCAAAAATTCCGAGGGTATTGTTGCACTCCTCGCACCGAAGAGCATTCGACTCTCTGCATAGGAGAGGTGGAGCTTTGTGCGTGCGCGAGTGAGTGCGACATAAAAAAGTCGTCGCTCCTCCTCGCTGTCGGCGCGCTCATCGCTTTTCGCGTGGGGAAAGATGCCTTGCTCGAGTCCCGTAATGAAGACATGCTCGAACTCGAGCCCCTTTGCCGCATGTACCGTCATGAGGGACACCGCCTCTCGTGTTTTCGAGGGAGCGTCTAGCTCGTCTTGGTCGGTCGCGAGTGCGGCATCCTCGAGGAGTTTCTCAATACCCTCAGGAGTTGGAAGCTGATCGTACTTTACCGCAAGGTTTACAAGCTCGCGTACGTTATCGAGGCGTTCTCTTGCTTCCTCACCCCCATTTTGGAGCAAACTTTCAAGCCCGCTCACTTTTATTGTGTGCGCAACTGTTTCACGCGCTGACTTTTCGCGTGCCGATCGCGCAATGGAGTCAAGAACGTCGAAAAAAGCGTCAACTTTCATCCGTGTCGCACCACTGAGTGCATCCCGCCCGCCCTGTACGAGCGCACTAAGTGTTGTTTTTCCTATACCCCTCGGTGGAGTGCCCACAATGCGCGCAATGTCTACGAAGCTGTCTCTGTTAAGTGCCGCACGAAGGTACGAGAGCACATCTTTCACCTCTTTTCTATCAAAGAAGCGAGTACCGAGGACACGATATGGCACATCGAGACGCAGAAGAGCTTCCTCTAGTACCCGAGATAGGAAGTTGGCGCGGTAGAGGATAGCAATTGAGCTAAGTGGTGTGCCGTGTGCGGCGAGGTCGCGAAGCTCTGTAGCGATTTTGAGTGCCTCGTCATGCTCAGTGTAACCTACGGCGAGTGTAACCTTGTCACCTTCTGCGTTGTTCGTGTAGAGAGTTTTGTCCCTTCGCTTCACGTTTTTCTTAATAATGTCGTTTGAGAGTGCCACGATCATCTTCGTGGACCGGTAGTTCTCCTCAAGGGTGAGTATCGTCGCATTGGGAAATGAGCGCTCAAACATTAGGATGTTGTCAATGGAAGAGCCCCTCCAGCTATATATGTTTTGGTCGAGATCTCCCACGCAAAATATGTTGCCATGGGTGTTGGCGAGGAGGCGAACCAACTCGTATTGTATTGTGTTGGTGTCCTGGTACTCGTCGACATGTACGTACTCAAACCGTTTCTGGTAGTACGTAGCGATTTCCGAGTCTCTGGTGAGGAGACGGTACGCTTCAAGGAGGAGGTCGTCGAAATCAAGTGCGCGTTCGCGTAAGAGCGTAGCGCGGTACTTTCCCCATACATCGGCGATGATGCGTTGGTACCAGTCGTTGTCCGCGT
>JAYRER010000006.1:0-25224 GCA_041908795.1 Minisyncoccota bacterium
TCCGGTAGAGAAGCCGGTACCGGTGCATGAGGTACTCTGCGCGGAGGTCCATGAGAGTGTGGTGGACTGACCGGACTCAATGGTGCCCTTCGTGAGGCTGAGGGTGGCGGAGGGAGTGGTGGGGGTTGGGGGGGTGGTGGGGGTGGTGGAAGATACCCTAGGTATTTTATTCTTTACCTTGAGTTCATCAATGAAACCATCGAACGTGCCGCCCCATTGATCTTTACCTATATAAATGTCTCGCGTGGGGGTAACTGCAACGGGTCCCATCACGTTCGTACGAGCGACTTCCTTACCATCAACTTGTAAACGTAGCAAAGCACCATCATATAGGAGCTCGTAGAAATGCCAATTCGTATCCGTTACCTGCGGGACAATACTGTACGCATTTGCCCACGTACCATTTACGTATCCGATAACATCATTATCGCCAACATATAAATAATACGCGGTATGCTTTTGCAGTAATGCTCCACTGGCATTTTTAGCGTTTTTCTTGGCCCATAGCGAAATATACAATTCATTCATGCCATCGAGTTCCGGAGAAAATGAGGTCTCAACATAAGGATATGTAGACGATGCGCCGGTTGAAAGTGAGAGTGCTTGTCCACTATACCCAGACGCGTACTGCATGTTTCCAACCGCAATTCCGTCATTGGATAAGCCTGACAAATCCGCAAGGCTTCCTTCAAATGGCATATACAGAAGGAGATTCGGTTCATTCACAGGCAACACACGTATCGAAGTGGTCTCACTATCAGTTCTGCCGTTCTGGGCAACTACTGTAAGTTTTACCGTGTAGAGCCCCGCCCCGAACGTACGAGTTGGTTTTGTAAGACTAGCCCCTTCCTCTTGAGTACCGTCCCCGTACTGCCAACGATACATTTTTATAGGATTACCACCACATGATTGTGACGCGGATGCATCAAACGCTACCGTGAGATTAGCAACTCCTTCAAATGTCGATGGATAGAACGAGGCGATGGGAGTAGAGTCGGTGCACCCGAGACATGGAAACGCACCCACCTCTTTACCACCTGTACTTGCTGTGCACATATTGACAGGAGACGTACCAAGGTAACCTCCCACGAGTCTATAATCTCCTTGCGCTTGATTCACAAAAAGTTGTGAGGGATTGGTGACCACATACTCGTTATAGAGTGCTGTGTCGTACGCTTGAGGCCGTAACAAAATATTGTTCGAATGCGCATGTTTTCCTGTTGGTACCTGGCTCGCAACAATGTTGTTTCTTGTCGTTACATTTTCAAAATCATTCGATACACTTATTAACGCGGTTTTTGCATCATCGACAACCGTATTATGTTCTATGAGTATGTTGCCGGGTTGTGTTGTGACACTCTTTCCAGACCATCCAGCAAGTTGGTTACCTGAACCTACAATGAGATTGTCCCTAATAGTCAAGTTGGTACTGTCTTGAAAGGTGATAGCAATATTTGAATTCTTGATTACATTACCCTTTGCAAGAATATTGTCACAGCCAAGGTACATAGTGAGTCCGTTTGCATGCTCACCGTTACTGTTGACGTTCGTGTTGTCTATTATCTTGCTGTTTTTCATTCCAAAGAACGTGAGTCCGGTACCTCCCACTCGTTCCAAACGGTTGTTTGAAAGGATGCTGTCTGTTCCCCCACTAAATAAGAAAGCCCGACCTAGTTGTGTCATGCGCACCTCATTATTTTCTGCTACCACATGGTTTGCAAATGCAATGACCATTGCACCATTTTTTGTATGGTGGATGTGGTTGTTTTTAAACGTAAGATGCGTCAGGTTGGCGTACTCTGCACCTATGTTCCAGTTGGTCACCACACCACTGCCATCACCTCCTATGTACCCAGTAAATTCGAGACCATCAATGATGATGTAGTCCTGTCCATTCATATGGAAACCGGCATACCGTTTACCTACGCGAATGGGTACTGACGTAGCGTCTTTTATCGGCCAAAGGTACAACGTTTTTGATACCTCATTGAGGTAGTAGGTGCCCGGTTTATTTACCAAGTCAGGATGATTGATAAGTGCGTACCGATCCTTTCCTACAGTAAGACACGTTTGTGCTCCAATACTATCAAATTCGATTCGATGCCGGGCCGGATCGTAGCTCTTTATTTTTCTTGTTATCACATTGTTATTACAAGTATTTATCATGACATACGTGTGCTGAGTCCAGTAACTTGCATTCCCTTGTGTAAATACGTTCGAGTCCTCAATCGAAGTAGTAGTGTACCCAGCGCCGGGCACAAGGTGCCAGTTCTCACGCGTCACATCATAGTAGTGACTGTCGAGCGGTACGGGGTTCATTGAAACCGTAAGTATGTCTTCGTCTTGGAATAGTGCGATTTGATCTGCGGGAAAAGCATCGGCGATGACCTTATAGTACATATTCTGCCAATTCGTTGCATTGGCACAGCTCTCAGCGCTTTGGCACCGCAGCCAACCGTGCTCTGTGTCCGCACCATCAAGTACAACACGTTCGTTATTGTACGCAGTGAAAGTAATGGAACTTGATACTGTGCCACTCTTTTTCAGTTCAACAGTCCTCGGTCCTCTGATACCTGTGTGTCCGGTATCTTGGTAGGTACCTGCCCGTATATATATTGTCACCCCAGGATACGCTTGGTCTGCCGCTAATTGAATTGTGCGATACGCATCACCATCAGAGCCGGTGCATGAACGTGTGGCGATTGAATAATTACCCGCAACACAATTTTCAGGCAACGCGGCATCGACATACAATTTCATGTTCCCTCCCCCCACCTGCGCTCTCTGACTCCGACCACCGATACTCCCAAACACCTTCGTAAGTGCCTGCTTTGCCTTCTCCACCCCGAATACCGAGGAGAGTGAGGAGAGGAGCGAGTCGTAGGAAGCCGCGTGTGCAAGAGGTGTCGCGTATGGGAGCGGAGACTGTGAGAGGAGAAGGCCGATAACGAGGATACGTGCGATGAGCGAGCGGTGCATGGGGATCATGGAGTATGAGGATACTTAGGTATGGTTACTATACCCACCAGTGTACCAAGGGTGTCTTGTGGAGATACCCTTGGTCAAGGTGGGGTGTGGATAGCGCTTCCCTTACAACACCTCCCGTGCGTTGTTTCGACAACAAACTTGTTATGTGGTCACAAAAATCTTTACACTCATCCCATCACATGCTCTAGTTATCGTTTACGAAGTGGTTAACCTTCCTCCACTGATGCAAAGAAGAACCCCTCGAGGCGAGGGGTTCTCCTGCTGTGTCACACCACATAACAGGACCAGTTACCCGGCGCCATTCTGCCGCCGGAGACAAGCTGAAGCTTGCTCATTTTGGGCGCACGTTCTCCGAGCACAAGTGTAACGATATTCTTATTCGCGAATAGCTGTACCACCTCAATCCATGTGACTAGTCGACCTATCTCTTCAGTGATAAGTGTAGCTTGGTCTCCCAGCGTACCACCCTCAATAATTACTCGTGCAGGCTGGAGACCGCTTACCAATGGGACAGGTGCGGGCTTCGCCATATCCACATGTTGGTCGAGCCACACCCGGAAGAGTGCGGTTGCACCCGCCATGCATGTAGGGTGGTGGTACGGAGGGTGCGGAACGATACGCATATCGGGAATCCAATCATACGGCTCTTCAATGCGTGAGAGTGACGCAATCGCGAGTCGTGCAGGAGCAGCGATCGCAACACGATGCGTCGGATGCCTCTCACTTAGTTCCGTAAGAATCTCGTCTCTTTTGTCATCGTTTGGAAACGTGAAGAGATGTTGGTAGGGACTTCTTATCCCTGCGGATTTACAGCTTTGCTCTTGGGCACGTGCACGTGCATACCCCCCGTGCGTGGTAGTGACGCCATCCGCCCCAGCATTCAGCATGAACAGTGTATAGCTCCCGAATGAGTACCCCGCTCGAAGCACGAGCTTATCAAGCGCACCCGCCGCAAGCGCAACTTCGTGCGCGCGCCACTGAAGAAATGCGAGCGCGGCTTGGGTGTACGGCAAGCGGTTCTCACGCACGGCCTCGAAGGGATCTCGCTTCTGATCGCCGAACCATTCCTCGGCCGCTCGCACGCCTTCAATAAAGACTGCTTCTTGATCGCAGGGCATCCGCTGCAGTCCGGCGACAAGATCATCGCCGCCGTAGAACGCATTTCCTTCCGCGCCTTCTATCGTATCTCGTTGAGCCAAACGTCGCAAGAAAGCCGACAGTTTTCCAAGTTCCATTGAAAGTACTCCAAAGTATCCACGTACCTTGCCCTATACTGCCCATTTCATGTAAAAAAGCAAGTCGCCCCCGAACGGATGTCCGGAGGCACTTTGTTAGCAGAGACCGGTTGGAACGAAGGTGCGCCCCTCGGCCCTATTTCTTTCTTGCACAATCGTTCCGCACACATCAAACCGGACGCATTGCGGAGTGTTGGTGATATTCCTATAGACACACATCTCGCATCGGTCTTCGCGCACTTCGCAGACGTACGCACCATCCGCTCTGTGACCGGAAACGAGAATGGTGCATGTCCCCCCGTATGTTGCAAGTTCGAGTTCGCCCGCAAGGGCTGAATCCCGCTGGAGCACCCCGACACGGTGTCCGGATGTATCCACAATCCATGTGCCCGCAGGCACGGTATGAACGGTACTCATGAGTGTGATCTCCCTCGATATCTCTCCGTACGATATCACAGTTGACAACTGTACTCAAGCATAGTATAATAGAACAATGAAAAACGGCGTAGCTTTCATCATTGCGTCACTGCTTCTCACACCATACGCGGTGGGGGCTTCACTCCTCTCTGAAGTGCCGGCGCACTTCATGGTGGACGTGCGGGGTCAAGCGGCCGGTGTCACAGAGAGCGGCCTCACGTTCTCCCAAACCAATGTGGCAAACGGGCTTGGTGTACGTCTCCGATCAAGGTGTTATTTTTGCCGAGAGCGACCTTGTAGCACTCTCCATCTACATGGCGCACACCTAGAAAGAATTACGTAATCGTTTACGTAATTCTTTCTGCCTTTCGTGCACCTGTGCAGGGCAGTGGCTACTTCCTGTTCACGCTCGTCCAAAGTTCGTTCCACCAATCGGAGGGGTTGCGGGTGTATATCGCCTCACCGAGTTTCTTTGCGGAATCAAGTGTGAGGCGCTTGAGCTGGGCGTTCCCTCTATCCGCACCCTTTCCCTTAAGCCACACCTCAGCTTCTTTGTTTCCCTGCCACGCATACTCACGCAAAAGAAGTACCTGATCGAGTCCGTCTGCGTTCTTCGCACAAATTGCCTCTTTACTCTCGCGCTGTTCGTACTCGAGCGCAAGTTCTCTCAGTTCCGGAATTGGTAATGTCCCGAGCTGTTCTTCAACAATTTCGTCATCAACAGTTTTCACGTATCGTTTGTTGACCCAGTTGTGGTCATTGGAGCGTACCTCTCCCACGTCGTGGAGGAGGCACATCATGACGGTCTTATACGGATTGGCACCCTCCATTTTTGCGAGTACCCAGCCGATGAGTGCCACACGGTAGGAGTGGGTGGCGATGTTGTCCGACATGTCGTCGGTGAGGAGCATTTGGCGATGCATGCGTATCACCTTGCGCATGGTGCCCATTTCAAAGAGGAAATCAGCCCACCTTGTCATCTCATCATCCATGGCAAAAGTATAAACGTAACGTGCTAAAGGAGCACCGTTGCGGCACTCCCCGTCACCTCGAGAATGCCATGTGCAACTTCATGTGTGAACACCTCCTCACCGTCCCGCAGTATGACGAGGCGACCCGGTTTGAGTGTAGTGACAATTGGTACGTGGCCCTTGAGCACAGTGAGCTCACCCTCAACCCCGGGTACGGTGAGTGCATCGGCGTCGCCGTGGTAGAGAATTCCGTTCACTCTCGCTATGTGTATCTGCATAGTATGATTGTGCGTGCCTCTGTTTGAAAATTCGTACTTCGTGCTTCTATATTTTAGAGCGCTCCCTTCATGTAGAACTCCTGCTCGGACTTCTCATCGTGCTTTCCTTCGACAATTTCTTTGAATGAGCGTACCGTGTCGGCAACGCTCACATACGCGCCGGGCCTTCCGGTGAACACCTCACCCACAAAGAACGGTTGCGAGAGAAAACGCTGGAGCTTGCGTGCGCGTTCCACCGCAAGCTTGTCGTCTTCTGAAAGCTCCTCGGTGCCGAGAATTGCGATAATATCTTGGAGGTCTTTGTAGCGCTGGAGGATGCGCTTCACCTCGTTTGCGACTGTGTAGTGCTCTTCCCCCACCACATGCGGATCGAGTGCGGTTGACGACGATTCGAGCGGGTCGACCGCAGGGTAAATACCTAGTGCGGCGAGCTCTCGAGCAAGTACCACCGTTGAGTCGAGGTGTGAAAAGGTGGTGGCGGGTGCGGGGTCGGTGAGGTCGTCCGCGGGTACGTAGACCGCCTGCACCGAGGTAATGGAACCTTTTGTGGTTGAGGTAATACGCTCCTGAAGCTCACCCATCTCTTCCGCAAGTGTGGGCTGATACCCGACCGCGCTTGGTACGCGCCCGAGAAGTGCGGAGACTTCGGAACCTGCTTGCGTGAACCGGAACACATTATCCATAAAGAAAAGGACGTCTTTCCCCATCTCATCACGAAAGTACTCTGCCAGAGTAAGTCCGGTAAGAGCAACCCGTGCGCGCGCGCCCGGCACTTCGTTCATTTGGCCAAACACCATGGCGGTTTTATCGAGCACCCCTGAGTCTTTCATCTCGTGATACAAATCATTACCCTCGCGCACACGCTCACCTACCCCGGCAAACACTGAATAGCCCCCATGCTCTGCGGCAATATTGCGGATGAGCTCCTGAATGAGTACCGTTTTTCCCACTCCCGCTCCGCCAAAGAGACCAACCTTGCCGCCCTTCACAAAAGGCACGAGGAGGTCGATAACCTTTATACCTGTTTCGAACACCTCCGTCTTCGTGCTCTGATCTTTGAATGAAGGTGGGGTGCGGTGGATGGGCCACACCGCTTCCCCGCGCACCTCACCTTTTCCATCTATAGGGGAGCCTACCACATTGAGCATACGACCAAGAACCGACTCTCCCACAGAAACCGAGATAGGAACTCCCGTATCGCTCACCTCTTGGCCTCGTGTGAGCCCGTCGGTTGAATCCATCGCTATACAGCGCACTTCACCCAGCCCAAGGTGCTGAGCAACTTCGAGCACCATTACTCCCCCGCTTGGGTTCTTGGTGGTGAGTGCGTTTTTGATGGATGGGAGTGCGCCGGAAAACCGCACATCTACAACCGTACCGATAACTTGGGAGATGGTGCCTTTCATAAGAATTACTAATTACTAATTACTAATTTCCAGTTTCTATCCTGCGATGGTTAGAAATCAGAAATTAAAAATTTGATTTTGTTACTCATTTCATCGCTTCGATACCGCTTGTAATCTCGCTCACCTCGGCCGTGATGCTCGTTTGTCGCTCCTTGTTATAGAGGAGGGTCATATCTTTTGCAACATCACGTGCACGATCCGAGGCGCTCTTCATTGCGACCATACGCGCCGAGTGCTCCGATGCGTTATTTTCAAGCACCCCGTGGTAGAGCATGACCGAGAGGAGGTGCGGAATGAGTTCATCGAGTACCGCGTGGGCATGTGGCTCAAAGAGATACTCGTGGGGCACGTCTGTCGCGATCTCACTCCTCAGCTCGCTGTATTTCCCTCGATCGGGAATAATACCGACAAGCACATCGTTTAGTGCTCCTGACGAAACGGGAAGCATGCGTCGCGCCACCGGTTCTTGCGAGAAGGTTGAGTTGAAGTTGCTGTAGATGAGCACGACACGGTCATAGGTACCCTGCAGAAAACCCTCTATCAGGGCATGTGCTATGCGGTCCGGGTCACCCAACGACACCCCCTCACCCCACCGCTCAAGCCGATCTATTATCGTAAAACCACGCCTTGAAAAATGCTCATAGCCCTTACGTCCGATTGCAAGAATAGAGACCTGCTCCTTTGACCACCCATGTTCCTCTATAAGGCGGTGTGCACGACGGAGCACGTAACTGTTGAGCGAGCCGGCGAGGCCACGATCGGATGTGATAACGACCAGCGCAATGTGTTGTTCCTGCTCCCTGTGTTCGAGAAGCGGATGCCCGGAGAGCACGCCTTTTGCGGCAATGCGTTTAAAAATACTCATTGCGTGGAATGCGTATGGTCTCGCCTCAATTGCGGTCGCTTGGCTCCGCCTCATCTTCACGGCAGAAACTGCCTCCATCGCGCGTGTGACTTGGCGAATTTTCTTGACAGCTCTTATTTTTTGTTTTATAACCTTTAGTGACATTGCGCTTTCTTATTTGTATATAGTACTATGCATAAGTCCCGCGAGCGTCCATGTGGATCGGACCTCACGTGAGTTCTCCGGTCCACCTTGACCTCCTCCCTATCCACCTTGCCGCCTCTCACACGGGGCGGCTTTTTTATGCTCAAAAGAACGCAGGATGCGAGGTACGGAATTGATCAAACGCCTCGGCAAACGTACTTTCTGCTGACTCTCCAAGATCGCGTGTTGCGCGAACATCAGAGAGCAGCCCGCTGTGCTGAGTTTCAAGAAACTCTAAGAGTGACGTTGCGGCCGCTCTTGTACGAGCAACCTCCACAGTGTCGAATAAGCCACTGTTTGCGGCAAAAATAACCGCCACCTGTCGCTCAAACGGAAGAGGTGCCCCTTGCCCCTGCTTCAGGACTTCCACGAGGCGTGCGCCCTTTTCGATGCGACGTTTCGTTTCTTCATCGAGGTCGCTCGCAAACTGTGCAAACGCTTCAAGCTCTCGAAACTGCGCAAGCTCAAGCCGCATACGGCCAGCAACCTTTTTCATCGCTTTAGTTTGTGCGGAAGAACCGACACGCGAGACCGAGAGACCCACGTTGATCGCAGGGCGGACACCTTTGTTGAAGAGGTCGGTTTCAAGGTAGATTTGCCCGTCTGTGATTGAAATTACATTTGTGGGAATGTACGCGGACACATCGCCTTCCTGTGTTTCAATAATAGGAAGTGCTGTTATTGAACCACCCCCCTTCTCTTTCGAGAGCTTCGCCGCACGCTCGAGCAAGCGTGAGTGGAGGTAAAAAATGTCTCCCGGGAACGCCTCGCGACCGGGAGGGCGGCGCAAGAGGAGAGCAATTTCGCGGTACGCAACCGCTTGCTTTGAGAGATCATCATAAATGATGAGTACATCCTTCCCTTTTTCCAAGAAGTACTCTGCCATCGAAACACCGGCGTACGGAGCGAGAAACTGGAGCGCGGCCGGTTCACTTGCGGCCGCCGAAACCACAATGGTGTACTCCATCGCACCTCGTTCTTTAAGGTGTGCTACTGTGCGTGCCACTTTCGATTCTTTTTGACCTATTGCAACATACACACAAATTGGACGTGTCTCTTTCGGCTCCTCACGTTGGTGTATGATGGTGTCGATTGCAATGGTGGTTTTGCCAGTATGCCTGTCGCCTATAATGAGCTCACGCTGACCGCGACCAATGGGCACCATCGCATCAATCGACTTGATGCCGGTATGGAGTGGTTGATTGACACTCTCCCGATCGATGACACCGTAACTGGGACGTTCCACCGGGTAGTGTGCACTCGCCACAATAGCAGGGCCTCCGTCTTTCACCTCGCCCAATGTGCTCACCACACGTCCTATGAGGGACTCACCGACCGGCACCGAGAGTACGGACCCTCGCGCACGCACGGTCATACCCTCGCGCACACGCCGTGTGTCACCAAGTACGACGGCTTTCACTTGGAATTCCTCCAAGTTGAGAATGACTCCATAGAGTGCACCGTTCTCCTTGAGTGCGGTTTCCACATCCACGCCGTCAGTTGTGTCGAACTCGATCATTTCCGCCATAACGGCCTGTGGAAGCCCTTCAATGAGGGCAACGCCATCTCCCACAGCAACAACAGTGCCGACAGATTCGGGAGAGGGACTGTGCTCGAAACGTTCGAGCTCGCGTATGAGACGTGCAACGAGTGGATCTGACATGAATGGTGAGGATAAACGGCTAAGGATATGGTACTAATGGAAGTGACACTATTGTGGAAAAATTACTGCGTCGCGCGGGTAAGCAGATGGCGATAGAGCGAAACGAGGCCCCACTTCCCACTCGCATCGTAGCGTTGTGAGCCGTACGAAGCAATAAAGCCGGTGACGAGTGACGGATCAATGCGTGTACGTGGCTCTCCTTCTGCACCAAGCTCGCGAAGGTACATACGTGCACGGTCGTGTACACTTTCCACATCCTCTCCACGCGACACAATGAGCTCGCCGGCCCGCTTCTCACTCTCACGTTTCGCGAGCACGAGCGCCTCGTGGAGTACCGTTGGCAAACTGTTACCGCGGCCGTGCACTGTGAGGTAGGTTTCCATGCGTGCAAAAATCGCATTCCATTCATGTTCCGGAGTGCGGCGAGCAAGGTGTAGAAGTGCGGTTGCGAGAGTGCGAGGTGTCATGTTGTGGATGAATTGTTCTTGCGCATGAGACGTTCCGCACCCAAAACCACCATACGCGCTATATCCTCTCGACTCTCTTCAAGTGCTTGACGCTTGACTGACTCTGCGCGGAGCTGCGCTTCACTCACGACGCGCT
Source organism: Minisyncoccota bacterium (assembly GCA_041908795.1). Lineage (GTDB taxonomy): Bacteria > Patescibacteriota > Minisyncoccia > Phycocordibacterales > UBA12088 > CAYLHB01. The sequence goes on from JAYRER010000006.1 coordinate 10,610, forward strand.
CCGCCTTCTCTTCAGCGAGTGCGATGAGACTCGCTTCTCGGGCTTGTGCACTCATGCGGGCATTGGCGAGAATGGTTTCCGCTTCGAGTCCCGCTCCAGCAAGCACTTCTACACGCTTCGCATCAGCATCGCGGAGTGCGGCTTCCGCCTTTTCAGCGTTTGCCACACCTTCAATAATATGAGTGCGACGCTTTTCTATAAGTGTGAGAAGTGGTCGGTAGAGAAAGTACCACAAGAGACCAAGGAGTACCCCGAAGTTAACGATTTGAACCGTCAGTACCTCCCACTGTATGCCGAATGTCGCGAGAATTTGCTCCATAAAACTCTACAGTATCCCGCGTATATTAGGTGAACTTGATAATAAAGCCTACCACGAGTGCGAAAATTGCCAACGCCTCCGTAAATGCGACACCGATGAACATGGTGGTGGTCACCTTACCGGATGCCTCGGGGTTACGCCCGATCGCTTCAAGCGCCTTCCCAACAAGTAGTCCTATACCGAGGCCAGGGCCAAGTACACCGATACCGACCACTAGTGCCATTGCGAGTGTTTTTGTTGCTTCCAATTCCATACGTTTGTCTTGTTTATCTAATAAAATTACGGGTGTCCGCACCCATGTAAAGGCCGTACACGGCCCTTACATGGATAAAGACTAGTGCGCACTAGTGATTGCTTGTTTAGTGAAAAAGAGTGTGAGGAGTGCGAATATGCTTGCTTGAATTACACCCACTCCCACCTCATAGAGCATCAGTGGTACAGGTAAGAGGTAGGGGAAGAAAAACATTGCCACAAGTATCAAGGTCTTACCGGCAAACATGTTGCCAAAGAGGCGGAATGAAAAAGAGATGAGACGCGCAAACTCAGAAATAAGCTCGATAATACCCACAAGGAATCCTATGAACGAGCGGAAATTGAAGAATTTACCAAGATAGGTGAAGAAGCCAAGGTAGGAAATACCCGCAATCTCGATCGAGAAGAAAGCGACAAGTGCGAGCGCGAGTGTAACATTGAGGTCGGTTGAGACGGGGTGAAACAACGCTACAAAATGTTGCTGATTATGGCTTTCTTCGAAAAAGCCAATTGAGCCGATGCCTGGGATGAGCCCCGAAAGATTACCAAGAAGTATGAAGAGAAACAAAGTGACGATGAGTGGAAAAAGTCGAATTGCGAGCACACGCGAGTGCAGAACCTCCTCCATATAGTCGAGTGCGAAACCAAACACCATTTCAAAAAAAGTCTGTGTACGACTTGGTATTTTTCTGAGCCGTGTTCCGACAAGGACCGCGGTCACAACGAGCACAAATACGACGAGCCACGAGACCAGCATGGTGTTGGTGACGGGAATACCCAAGAAGTGGCCAACTTCTTCTGCTTTAAGTGCGATGTGAATGCCCTCGTGCATATCAATAACATTAATTCAATATTTCTAAGGTTGTTGTGGCACATTTACACAACAACCAAACCGGCCGCCCTGAGCGAATGAGGCGAGTATACCATGGTTCACAACTAAAAAGAAAGTCTGCCACGAACCGTCCACGGCAGGTATGTCCTTCAGTGCGCAAGACGCACTCTGTAGGCAGTATTCTCTCCGATTCCTTCCATGTTCTCCTCACCATACCCGTTATACCCGTTCGGGCATTCGGATATCTGTCCTCAATAGTTTACAGTGTGTATCGTGGCATGAGTACCTATGCAATCACGGTGCCCTAGAGTATAGTGTGATTTACTTTGCGGGCCTGTAGCTCAACTGGTAGAGCGCTGCATTCGCATTGCAGAGGTAAGGGGTTCGACTCCCCTCAGGTCCACCAAAACGAGGAGTGCGATGCGAAGCATTGGACGACTACGTTTTGATAGGTCCTGAGGGGAGTCGAAAGCCGGAGGCCGCGAAGCCCTCGCAGAATGCGAGGAGGCAAGGGACGGATCGTGGCGGGTTCCCTTCAAAGTGACGTCATGGTGTCTGTCGGGGTGTAGTACAGTGGCAGTATACGCCCATGGGGTGGGTGAGACCCGAGTTCGATTCTCGGCACCCCGACAGGCTTCATGACTTCGGGGTATAGTACAGTGGCAGTATACACGCTTCGGGTGCGTGAGACTCCGGTTCGATTCCGGGTACCCCGACAATTGAAAATACACTGGTGCGCTACGCTCGCTCAAGCACCCCAAGTTTTCGTGCGACCGACGTTACTACGGTCGGCTCAAGCAACAAAAGTGAAATAATAGCCCACGCTCCAAGTGCAAGTACCACTTCCCCTCCGGCGATTCCCGACGCATACACCAGCATGAGCAGGGATGCTGAAATAGGCCCAGCTTCTCTCACAAATGAGAGGAAGATGGATTCATTCCATGTGAGCAAGGGTTGGCGTGCTCCCATCCAAGGTATGAGTGAGAGGGTAACAGCTAATGGCCGAATTATAAGAAGGAAGAGTACCGCCGACGCTATCCCAAGACTTGTGGTTGCTCCGAGTACATGTAGAGGCACAAGCACGCCGAGAAATACAAATGTGGTGGGTGCCACGACGGCAAGTGTGAATCGGTCAAACTGCACGCGCGAAACTGCATGCCCCACCTGCTCTTCATAAAACAAACCTGCGAGAAATGCGGCCAAGAAACCCACCCCGATTATGTTACCGAGCGCAAAGCAGAAAAGGGGTACGACAAAAAAAGGAACTCTGTCAACGACTGCAGTATGACGCACCGGGTGTCCCCATGCACGCAGGATGAACGCACCCACAATGGCGATCAGCACCGCCCAACCAATCTCAAACGCAAACAGGAGAAGTGCTTCGGATACAATCAGATCGCTCATGAAGCCTTGGCCGGAAAAAAATCCGGTCCCCCCTATAGTGAGAAGTGCGACGAGAACGAGTCGTACAACAACCGCACCCACTATATCGTTCGCCACACCCTCCGTCTCGATAAATGTTTTTAGCCCAGGTCGAAGGTGAGCAAGTTCGCGACCGGCACTACGCAGTGAGAGCGGATCGCTCGGTGCAAGTATGAGGCCTAGGAGAAAGAGTGCAACAAACGGTACCGTGATACCGGTGAGGACAGCGAGACCGGTTGTGAGGTACGCAAACAGTGCCGCACCAATGATTGCACCCACTACCGAGAGTGTGGCTATTGGAGCCAAGTATTTGCCTAGTGTGCGCAGGGGTAGCGACAGGCCGGAACCGAAAAGAAGGATGGCGGCAAAAAGCTCAGCAACAAGAGTGACGGTGTCGAGACTCGTGAAAATGCGAGAGAGAGGAAGCTGTAGTGCGAGCCCGAAGACAAGTGCCCACACGTAGGGATGGAGGCCGCTCGCCTTACCTGCTCGTACTGACAAGTCATATCCCACATAGAGTGCAATCACACATGCAAGTAACGGACCAATGACGGGTGTGGCGATTACTGTCGCAAGCGTGGGCACAAGCGCAACCACGACGGCTATCATGACTGCAAGTCCACCAAACATAATTGAACCAAGGAGTGCCTGTGAGTTCATGAAAAATGCGCTACATTAATAAGTGTACTGCCATGTGCTCACACACCCAAGCGCACTAGTCCACATCCACAGGCTACAACTCATCATGGAGCATGTGGTGCCGGAGGTTGAGCTTGTACGTCGGTGATGCCATACCTCATCGCTATTTCGCGTGCAACCTCCGCACGAGGGCGTGCGTAGCGCATCGCTGAAAGTTTTTTTGCGTGTGCAGCACGCTCGGGACTTCCCCGTCGGGGCGGTGGCACCTTGATAGAAAACGGCGGTTGCGGCACCCCCTTAGCGAGGAGTTTTACGTAACAATTTCCCATTTCGATATTCATTATGTCCTGCGCATCAAATACGGGCGTAAACTGTTTTTCAAAGACCTCCGCATCTTCAGCGCCAACACGAAACACCGCCATTGATCCCACGTTACCGAAGACTGCCTCCCGTATTCCTTCTTCCACCTGCGTGAGGTACTGGTGCGCTATGGTGAGTGACAGTTTATATTTTCGTGCTTCCGAGAGTATCACCGCTATCGAATCCGTGGTGACGTTTTGAAACTCATCTATGTAGAGGTAAAACGGTGGCCTATCTTCAACCGCAGCATCCACACGTGAAAGTGCCGCCATAAGAATCTTTCCCACCAACACAAGTCCGAGGAGGTGCGCGTTCGCATCCCCCAGTCGCCCCTTTGCGAGATTGATAAGGAGTATCTTCCTGCTATCCATCACCTCGCGTAGACGAAATGAACTCTCTTGCATAGAGATGATAGGACGCATAATTTCATCCGACGTGAAGGTATCGAACTTGTTGGTAATGTACGGTGCGTAGTTGGCAAGCCCTTGGTCTCCCGTTGTTTTGCTTGCGATGTCCCGCCAAAATTGAAGCACCACGGGGTTCTTACACCTCGATAATTTGAGTTCACGGTATCGTGCATCGGCAAATATTCTTGAGATATCGAGTAGCGTGTTACCTGTCGCAACATCTTCCATCACAAGGAGTGTGGAGTTTCTGAAGTACTGCTCGAATGCGGGCCCCATCGCCTCAGGGTTACCCTTGCCGTAGAGTTTTCGAAATATGGAGAGTAACTCGTTGACTACAAACGTTTTTTGTTCAGGGTAACGTGGGTCGAACTCTAGCATGTTCAGTGAGAGAACATGTTCAGTATCAGCGGGGTCGAAGTACACAATGTCGTCAAGCCGTTCCTCCGGGATTCTTGACAACACATCCTCGATGTCAGAACCATGTGGGTCAATAAAGCAAACACCCGCACCACGCTCAATGTCTTGCATGATGAGATTCTTCATGAAGTTTGTTTTTCCCGTACCCGTTTGTCCTATGATGTAGAGGTGTCGCTCACGGTCCTCATCGGTGAGGTAGGCGTTAGTTTCACGTCCACGAAATTCGTTTGTGCCCAGAAGAGTGCCCGAGGAAGGCAGACCCACCGGCGCCGGCGCGAGCGCGGCGCGAGCGCGGCGCAACTGAGGAGTCGCACCTATCTTGTGTGTGGGAAAATGGAGCATGGTGGTGATTTCCCTCACCGAGAGCTTCAATGCGTCGCGTGCAGAAAAGCGACGAAAGGAAAAGTCCTCAGCATATGCGAGCATCTCTTTGCCCTCAACCATACTAAACGTCATGGTGTTGCCCTTGACGTTTTCAAACTGACTAAACGAAGAGCTCACATCTTGGAGCATGAGTCTTGCGCGATGCGCATCGGAAGCTGACGCTAGGATACGGATATTAACGAGTGCAATGGGGCTCTCGAGCTTCTTTTTGAGTTCTTCGATAAGCGTCTGGTCGATGTGAAGTGGGTGGTCCCCCTTTTCTTCACGAGCATCCTTCTTACCAATACCCGCGACTTCTTTGAAGAACTTAAATACTTCGCCTGCGGAGGTCTCAGGAGTATCTTTTAAAGCCTCATTGAGCTTCATACCCTTCTCCACCTTACGGAGCACATCGCGGTATCGAGTGGTGATTTCTTGGCCGACCGGGTTGATAACAAACTGCAGTGCGGCTCCCTCGCCCACGACCGCAAGCTTTGTGAACGCATTCACAATGACCGACAGTGGATCGTGGTCGAAGTCGCGATAATCTTTGAGGGGGAGTCCACCGTCCCTTGCGAGCCGTACTTTTGCTCCCACTGTCACATTGTGATGACCAAAAATATTGTAGTCACTCGGCACCTCACGTACCCGCGCTTTTGAAAACACCGAAAGTACCTGCTTTTCAAAGAGATCGCGTTTGTTGGTGGGGACCGCAACATAAAACACAATATCTTCACGTTCGCTCGAGACAGCGAGTTCTACCGTAAAGTGGCGCTGGTCATCAACACGATCACCCACGCATGCGAACATGCCTGCGTAGAATTGCTCCATTGCGGAAACGAGCTCTTTGAGAGGACGCTCAACATCTTGCTTACTTGGTTCCGGAAGTGCCACCTCGTAGAGTGTCATGTGGAGGAGGTACCATTCAGGTGTTCGCTCACGCAATCCGGGAGTCGGGTAGCCTTTGAGTATGTAGGCGACAAGTGCACGGTGAAAGTCGTCTTCGACATGGGGATTACCCATGCGCTCGGCAACAGAAAGCGCATTTTTTACTCCTTTTTCTCTCACCACCCCCATGAGCTCCTGTATCGTGCCATCGTCATCGTCCGGCGGGAGGTCAAGCGCTATTGCATTCAATTCACTTGTGAGCATGCGATGCTCGTCTGAAAGCGCCTCATGGGCTGGAATCGCACGGTACTCGCGTACCACCTCTTGTACCAGATGTTGAGCAGGAGCACTCTCACCCGCCACACGCAGTTGCCGGTCTTTCTCGGCAACCTGCGCACGCAGGTACTGTATCTCCTCTTCAGGAGTGCGAAACGAGGAGTCGCTCCTCCGATCGGGAGTGGGTTGAAAAACCTCTGCCATAGTCACAGTGTAGCGTACAATTCGAACGAGGGGTGCAAATGTGCACCATTAAAGCGTGGATAGCCGAACCAAGATCGCCAACTCAATAAAGCACCCCCACTGACGTACGGTATCGAAACAAACCGTCCTCTCGCCTACTTCGTGGCAAAGCCGCGGGGTATTGCGAGTTTAGTTACAACACAGTCCTGGAATGAACTCACAAATCGCGCACAACTAATGGCAGGAACCACCATCATCGCTTGGTGAGCATTGAACGTTTGTAGGTGTCAAGATGAGAGAGTGCGATGCCGGTACCACGCGCAACGCACAGTTGAGCATGCTCAGCCAAGACGGCACGTACACCGGTACGTCTTAGTACCAGTTCAGGAAATTTTCTAAGTTGACTCGATCCTCCTGTCATAATGATCCCCCTGTCTATGATGTCCGCCGCAAGTTCAGGCGGTGTTTCCTGTAGTACATGTTTTATTGCCTGAATCATTTCCGTCAGCTCACGGTGGGTGGCCTTCACCACTTCGTTTGTTTTGAGCTCAATAGTGCGCGGGAGACCCGACACAAGGTCTCTCCCTTTCACCTCCATGGCGAGCTCCTCTTCAATGGGCACCGCAGCGCCAATGCCGATTTTAATATCCTCCGCAGTCTTTTCACCGATGGCGAGGTTATATGTCTTTTTAACATAGTCCATGATGGCGCGATCGAGCCTGTTGCCTGCACACTTCACGGAAGTTGATGCGACAATGCCACCCAGCGAAATGACTGCCACATCTATTGTTCCCCCACCGATATCAACGATAATATGCCCACGCGGTTCTTGAATGGGGATACCGGCACCAATTGCCGCCAAGACCGGCTCTTTGACGACATACGCATTTCTCGCTCCCGCTTTGACAGCAGCCTCGACAACCGCGCGACGTTCGGTGGACGTCACCCCCGCAGGAACCGACACCATTACCTCTGGTTTGAAAATGTTGAATCTCCCGAGCGCTTTTCGAATAAAGTATGTCAGCATGACTTCTGTCACGCGGTAGTCGGCAATAACACCATCTTTCATTGGTCGATATGCGGTAATGGAGTCCGGGGTACGCCCAACCATCTCTTTTGCCTCAACACCAACCGCAAGCACCTTATGATCCTCAGAAATAGCAACCACCGAGGGCTCGTGGAGCACGATGCCACGCTTGGGGACATACACAAGAGTGGTGGTTGTACCAAGATCAATACCGAGCTTCGGGCTAAATAACGACATGTCGGACAAGTATAGAGTAGAAAGGTGAAAGTAGAAAGCATGCGAGAATGTTCAAGGTAGTACATAATTTAGAGGGTAGTGAGTATGTGCACGGCACTTCTCCTTTCTCCTTTGTGCTTCTTGTACTATACTCCTCGCATGGCAGACACGCTTAATTTTGAAGTGCAAGGTGGGAAAAAGCTCCACGGCTCCGTCGCTGTGAACACGAGCAAGAATGGCGCGATGGCGCTCCTGTGCGCCTCGCTTCTCAATGATGCCTCCACCACAATAAAGCGCATGCCGAAGATAGAGGAAGTGCATCGCCTCGTCGAGGTCCTGGAATCTATTGGTGTATCGGTGGTCTGGCACAATGACGAGGTCACCATCACCCCGCCTAAGACACTCGACCTCGCACAGCTCAATGAGGACGCAGCCCGCAAAACGAGAAGTATTCTCATGTTCATCGGTCCCCTCCTCCACAAAGAATCCTCATTCTCCATTCCCCACTCAGGTGGATGCAAGCTTGGAAGCAGGACAGTCCGCCCGCACTTTTTCGCTTTGGAACGATTCGGTGTGCGTATCGTCACAAGGGCTGATCGTTGGTATGTGACACACGAAAAACTGGCTCCCACGGAAATCCTCATGTACGAAAGTTCCGATACCGCCACGGAGACTGCGCTCATGGCCGCCGCGAAAGTGCCTGGCATCACCAAAATAAAGTACGCAAGCGCAAACTACCAGGTGCAAGAGTTGTGTTTTTTCCTTGAAATCTTAGGCGTTCGTGTCGAGGGAGTCGGCACACCCACCCTTACCGTGCATGGAAAATCTACACTCTCAAAAAAGGTAACCTATTCACTCTCTGAGGATCCGATTGATGCAATGTTCTTTATTGCGGCCGCGCTCGTTACAAAATCATCTATCACCCTTACCGGATGCCCTGAGGAGTTTCTTGAACTTGAACTCTACGTACTGGAGAAAATGGGGTTCCGCTTCGATGTCACCAAACGTTACCGTGCAAAAAACGGCCATACGCGACTTATAGATATACGCACACATCCCTCAACACTCAAAGCCCCAGTGGATAAGGTACACGCCCGTCCCTACCCGGGCATCAACATGGACAACCTTCCCTTTTTTGCGGTCATTGCGACCCAAGCCAAGGGGACCACCCTCATCCACGATTGGGTCTATGAGAAAAGAGCACTTCACATGACGGAGCTCGACAGACTTGGTGCTTCGACTATGCTTGCCGACCCGCACCGCATCTTCATCACAGGCCCCACGCCACTGCGGGGTGCAGAGCTCATGACACCCCCTGTCCTACGCGTGGGTGCCCTACTCTTGGTAGCGATGCTTGGGGCGCGCGGCCGGTCACTCCTGCGCAACGTCTACTCCATAAACCGTGGGTACGAGGATATTGTGGGACGACTCACTGCACTTGGTGCGGATATAAAAATAGTGAATGGTGGGTGACAGGGAATGCGCGGGACGGTACAGTGTGGCAATGTTCACCGTTCGAGTTATCCCCATCACCCGCGGCATGGGAAAGGAAATGCTCACCTATTTTTCTCCCCATGAGGTACGACCGGGGATGGTGGTTGACGTACCGGTCCGTAAAAAGCAAGTTCCTGCGCTCACGTTATCCTGTGAGCCGGTACGTCAGTCGAAGGCAGAGCTTCGAGCGAGCGATTTCACGCTGCGCCGTATCGGGCGCAAGGAACCCCGCAATGTGGTGAGTGCCGCTTTCATACAGGCAGCACAAGATGTTGCGACGTGGCACGTGATGCCTACAGGTTCTGTACTTACCGCCTTCATACCCTCTGTGGTGCTTTCCGCACCACGTAAGGTAATTTCCTACCCACCACTTCCAGAACGACCCGCCGAAAACCTCATTGGGAAGGTACTCCAGGCTCCTCGGGAACGCAGACTCGATTTTTATCGCACCTTCACGCGAGAGGCGTTTGCGCGAGGCGCCTCCGCTTTTCTTATCGCACCCACGATTGTCGAAGCGACTCGTTTATATGAGGATTTAGGACGCGGTATCGGTGAGTACGCGTTTCTTCTCACTTCCGCACTATCCCACAGCGAGTACCTTGCGCGCCACCAGCTCGTACTGGCACATGAACATCCGGTACTTCTCGTGGGCACACCCTCGGCGCTGTCAAACCCGCGTCACGACCTAGGCCTTATTATGCTTGAGCGAGAAGCAAGTCCTCTCTACCGACTCCCTTTTTACGGCGGACCGGATGCAAGGCTTCTCGCAAGATACCTTGCCAAACATAGAAAAGCCGAACTTGTACGAGCAGACCTACCACTCTCTATACATGGCATTCATGCCCGCGACACCGGTAAGGTAGAAGAAATTGTTGCAGGACACCACCGTACCACTTTTCAAAGCAAGGCAATCCTACTGAACCAAACAAATGTCGCGTACACTCCTGATAAAGCACCGTGGCGTGCGGTAAGTAATGAGTTGGGGAGAACACTTACCGAGCACGCGGCACACAAGCTACCAAGTTTTCTCTACGTTGCACGACGCGGTCTCTCACCTATCACGGTATGTCGCGATTGCGGTGCCGCTGTTCCTTGTAAGGAATGTGGCGCGTCCGTGGTACTACATAAAGGGAAGGATGAGAATCACTTCTTATGCCATTCGTGCGGAGCGATGCGCCATGCACGTGAGGTATGTGGGGTGTGTCGCTCGTGGCGTCTTGAATCGCTCGGCATTGGCACCGAACTTGTGGAACGTGAGTTGCGAACAATGCTCCCGGATGATGTACCGGTCCACGTACTCTCATCGGACACCGCAAAAACACACACAACAGCGCTTCGTATTGTTAATGAGGTACGCGGCGGAGGTGTACTCATAGGAACAGAGCTCGCCCTCCCCTACCTTTTTAATATGCCCTTCACTGCGGTTGTCTCACTCGACGCGTTGCTATCATTTCCAAGTTGGACGTCCTACGAACGAATCGCTTCAATACTCACTCGTTTACGTGAAGTAACAATGGACACGCTCATGGTCCAAACAAGGCGACCAGAGACGAACGTGCTTCGCTATATACTGGACGGAAACTTTTCTGCGTACTATAAGCAGGAACTTACACTTAGAAAAAGGTTTGGCTACCCACCGTTCTCGACACTGATAAAGGTATCCGCGACGGGCACTGAAAAACAGGTCACTGAGGCAATGGAGCATGCAAAGACTACACTTGCGCCGTATGAATTGGTGACGCTATCGCACTTTTTACGACACGGAGCAAGAAGTGTGGTGCTATACGGCTTCTTAAGAGTTCCTCGCACCTCATGGCCGGACCCGGCATTGCTCGAGCTACTGTGTGCATTACCATCTGAGCTTACTATTACCATAGACCCGGAAACAGTCCTTTAGGTACCCTTATGGTGACTGCTTGTTGAACTCGTTCTTTAGTACCAAGATTTCTTCTGTCACAATGGTGTCAAGCGTTGGTACGTTTGATTTAAGAAAATTATATATTGCTTCTTTTTTTTCTGCATCCTCTGAATCTGTACTTGAAGCTTCAAAGAGCTTCCCGAGCTCTTCCAACTGAGGTTCACTCAAGAGCTCGAACACGCGAAGCATCGTACCCTGAAACACGACGCCTGCAATATTTTCTGTAAGCACCGCTTTTTCATCTTCGGGAAGCTCATCGAGTTGAAGGTCTTTTAAGATGGTCTTGGGTATGAAATCTAACATGTACTCAAAGTTATAGTTATAATTAAAAGATAAAGTGTAAGAATACTACCGCCGCATACCTTCCATTCCCTTTGCAAGGCGTCTCATGTACTCTACAACATTCATGCCACCACCTTCGGGCAGTTGCTTCTGCAGTCCTGCGCGCAGATACTCACGTCCAAAATCTTGGAGCATAACCCGCATGTGTTCAATGTCCGCACGAGCAATACCGTACGACTCCCATGAGGTGGGAATATACCCTGGAGTGGTAACCCGAAGCTCTTCAATGGGAAGGTTGCGCATGCGCAACCATCCCTCACTCGTCATTCTGCCGTACCCTATTTCGGTAAAAATCCTCCTGCTTAACGCGGCATCGAGTGGGTACTGATACCGAAAACCAAGTGCATTCTCACCCGTACGTGGAATATACGCACGTTGTTCAGGAGTACGTACCGGTTGCTCTGGCACGACCTCTTCTTCTGCAAGATTGGGTGGCGTGGTAGTCTCATTGAGAACAGGTGGGGTGGGTTGAGATACTTCCGTACGTACCGTAGATGGTGGTGAAGGATTTGTTTCTTGTACTCCGGTTGGAGCAACAATGTGTTGGCTCTCATTCATGTACCTTGCATCCAATCGCTCCAACACGAGACCAAGCGGAAGCGGTTTGCCGTTCTCGTAAAATACTTCTGTTCCATACTTCATAGTCAACTCATGCACCATCTTTATTACGTCTTGCTGTACAGAACCGGGTAGTCCATTCCAGTATGAGGCATCGGGTAGACGTGAACCCGCGGGGGTGAGGTACTCAAGCGTGGATACGTTCGTTACCTGCAGTCTACTCACCGAGTTCCAGTATGTAGTGAGCGTGGGTGACGAACTTTTGTAATGCATGGATTCCAAAACCCTGTTTGCTGAACTCACCCCATACCCATTCGGGCGTTCGAAGGGAACCTGTCTTCCCGCATAGGGATTTGAGGGTCTCGCCACTGGTTCGGGAACCGTGCCCCCGCGTGACGGCTTCGCTTCAATGACGGGAGGTTGGCTACCTGTTCGTACTTGAGCGACACGGTCAATGTGTTTCTCCAGCTCCACATCGTTCGGCAACTTTATTGTGTACCTCCCTCCCTCTGGAACGAGATTCGGGTTGTTGCGCATGATACCGAGATCCTTTGCATACGCGGGGTCTGCCTTTGCGAGTTTTATCTGCTCGTCGGTAATGCGCCACACTACCGCTTGACGCACATCCTTGGGAAGGTCGGGTTTTTGCTTCTCAAGCCATTGGTCAATCTCGCGTGAAATACTCGACCCATGCTCGTACGTACCTGTAAGTGCCCTAGGCTCACCACTCTCAACAACGACAGAAGTACCGCCTGTAGTCGCAGGAGGTGGCACCACTGATGCCGACACGACTTTCGTATCACCACCTATGGTGACATCAAACTCACCTACTCCCGTAGCGACAGCGGGTCCATTTTTCAACGTACCCGGAATCACATCTCCGCTCGGATGGAATGCGTGCGCCTCAAGTTCAGGACCGTGAGCTATTTCAGGTGGTGCATAGGGTTCCACATCCGACTCGGGTGCCTTAAGCGAAGAAGTGGGGTCAAGGAGACCGCCCGGGGCAAGCATTGTTGTTGTGGTCATGCCCGCCGCAAAAGCCGTCAAGAGGGTGGCGCGGCGCGTCCATGCTCTTCCCGATGCCGCTTTCATGCGAGCATCCATGAGTTTTTGTAAGGTGTCTTTTGCATTGTAGAATGTGGCACTTTTGTTTGCCTCGACAATACGCTTCGCTTCTTTGTCTTCCACCATAGACGTACCTACATGCATCACCCCGGCTGCTGCCGAGAGGCCCACGGTCATACCTAGGAGCCGCCTGGTGAGAAGCGCCGAAAACGCTGCTCCTGTGAGCATGCTTCCCGCGAGTGCTCCTAGTGCAGGAACCACTCCATATCGTACGTACCTTGGCTGTGCTCTATAAAACTCTGTCACGTGTTGCATAAGCATGAGGAGCGCTCCTTTTGGGGGCACCGACTCCTGCGCCTCCTTCAGCTTCATGAGCCACTGATTGTCGGCATCGAGCGCACGCTTGTATATCCGCTCGTAGCGATTCGTGACATCCTTAATTTTTTCAATTCCTGGCTTTTCGGTTGCTATACCTTCCCTAAAGGTACTGCGTTCAGTTGCACGGTCCCCCATAGCCTTAAACAGGGCGTCACTGGCGTCAAGATAGGATACTTGTCGCTGTTCATATTCACTTTGTGCTTTACGGTACGCATCTGCACCCGTTCCCAAAAACTTCCCTACCCGTTGCGCAAGCGACATTGAAGCACGCACATCCAATACATTTGCCTGCGCCATCTCCAACTGTTTCTTCGCTTCGTTATAAGCAGTTTTTAGTGGGAGCAAGTGATCTGTATATTTCTGCAGACCCTCCTGTTCAGAAGCACGCGCGATGACTTTTTCATCTGTAGGTGGTATAGAGTCTTTCGGTAGAGAATCTTGGAGTCGTACCTGCATAGGCGCGTCTTGATCTTGTTTCCCATGCACACCTTCCATGTTTCCAAAACCAAACATACCCTGATCTCGCCAATACTTCTCACCTTCCTCAGTCCCACCACTGCTAGGTGGTGCGGGCGTTGCGATTGGTTGCGTGGGTGCAGGGTCAGTCGCTCGGTTTTTTTGTGCGACAGCACGTTCCAACCGCTCTATGAGCTTGGGAAATCCTACAAACTTATTACTCCGCACCCCTCGCTTGAGTTCTGATTCAACTATCGGTGACCACAAAAGGTACTGTTTCCAGTCCACACTCTCTCTGTCAATAGTATCACTCACATTAAGTGCACGAGTGATAAGATTGCGAAACAAAGCATGCGCCTTTCGTGACTCCTCTATGTTCTCAGTCCTCCCATTTTGATTTTTGATTTTTTGTTCTTCACGTTTTTTACCCCGTTGCCCTCGTTTACGTATAAATTCTTTTTGATCTATAATGACATTCTCATTCTTGTCACCCCCCTCCGCTCCACCTTCAGGCACATCAGTATCCACCTCTGCAGATTGAGGTACATCGGACGAGTGCTCCGCCGGTGGACGTTTGATGTCCTCTGGTATTTCCGCTCTATTTACCAGTTGCTCAAGTTTCCCCTTTACTTCACCCGAAAGAAGGTCTCCGAGAGGAGCGGTTGCCACACCGTCTCCGTTTCGGGGTGGAGGAGGTGTGGAGGTGGTATTAGAAGCTACAGGGTGCTCAGGACTCATAAAGATATTATACCATATAATGGTAAGTATTGCAACCTACCAAAGGTTGACATGTCTCACCTGAA
>JAYRER010000007.1:0-22224 GCA_041908795.1 Minisyncoccota bacterium
TAAAGTGACGCGCAAGGAATTGAAGCACGTGCAAGACCTACTGAACGAACGACCACGCAAGGTTTTGGACTGGCGAACACCGAAAGAAGCGTTCGAGGAATTATTAGAAAAACGTGCAGTTAGAGTTTGAGTCCAAGTTGTTCTGACTTTAGGTGCGGGATACGTGATACATCTACTTGAGTTGTATGTTGTGGTAGTACTTTCACTTCTTGCTGAATTGGCTTTGATGACGATCGCACTCTACACAGTACTTATCATGGGGTGGAAACAAGGGGATACTGCGCGCGTGTCTGTTTAACCTTAGTTCCACAAAGTTCAAGCACAGAATAATCAAATAAGTTGGTTATTTAATTTTGAAACACAAGCAGTCCGAGAGCTTGAAGTTATAAACCTGGACGAATTGGTGGGCACGGAAGGGTCGCATATACTGTACTGTGTGAAGTACGGTACTTTTTTCAAAAAATACGTGCTCGTTGTAGCACCCCTCATAGTTGTTGCGTGTGGGGTACTCTGGTATGTCTTCGTCGAGCGTGAGCAACAAGCACCCGAGGTTGTTGTTGCAGAGCGAGGGGTAGTACAGCGCTTGGTGTCGGTCTCGGGCACGTTGGAAACACAACGTGAGGCACGGCTCCAATTTCAAGGCGTGGGTACCGTGGATCGTGTGCACGTGCGCGTGGGTAATCAGGTGAGTGAGGGAGATGTGCTCGCAACCCTAAGCGACGCCACCCTGCGTGCCGAGCGTGCTGAAGCGCGGGCGTCTCTCAAAGCCGCAGAAGCGACGAGAGACGAGCTTCGAGTTGGTGCAACCGATACCGCTCGTGCACTCGCGAAAGAAAACGTCACCAGTAAAGAAATTGCACTGGAGCGTACGCGTGTAGAGCAAGGGCTCCTGGTTAAAAACGCACAAAAAGTGCTGTTCTCAAGCGGTTTGGTTGCTCGAGCGGTGGAAGCTACCGAGGAAGCGACACCCCCCACCATTTCCGGAACGTACACCTGTGAAGGTTCGGGAACGTACCGTATGAAGGTCTTTACCTCGAACAGCGACTCCGGGTACTCATTCTACCTCACCGGTCTTGAGAGCGGTCTCTATGAGGTAACCACCTCGCAACCGCTCGCCTTCGGTGTGTGCGGACTGTCCGCCAACTTTACCGCAGGTGACAGGTACACGGGAAGCGAGTGGGAGGTGCGTATACCAAACATGGAGAGTGCGCTGTACGTCGCCAACCAAAACGCGTACGAGCTGGCGAACACGAATGCGGAGAGCAGGGTACGTCTCGCAGAGCTGGAGCTTGCGGTCGCGAGAGCGAGTGCGAGCAATACACTCGCAGGGGCTACCGCCGAAGTACTCGCCGGAGCGGACGCCGCCGTTGACCAGGCGGAGGCCCGCCTTTCTCGTGTTGAGGCACTCCTTGATGAGCGCGTCTTGCGCGCGCCCTTTGCAGGCACGATTACCGCAGTTGATTTTGAGGTGGGTGAAACATCGTCTATTGAGAGCGGCATCACGCTTGTCGCGTCCGGCACGTACACCGTAGTCGCGCGTGTTCCCGAGATTGACGTCAACCAGGTGATGGTGGGGCAGTCGGCGCTTGTACGATTTGACACTGATATCGAGCAGTCGTTTGAAGGCACCATCACCTTTGTTTCCCCGACTGCGACTGCAATAAGCGGGGTTGCGTACTTCGAGGTGCGCATTGAGCTTGCGGACCCGCCCTTGTGGTTGCGCAACGGGTTGAATGCCGACATTGACATCGTGACGGCGGAGAGCGACGGTACGAGCATTCGTCTCCCGAGCTACGTGGTCCGCTATTACGACGCTTCGCCGTACGTGCTTGTGGCCGACGAGGTCGGGGTAAGCACCACGACGGTTCGTGTCGAGCTCGTGGGCAACGACGGGTACACAGCAGTCGGTGGCATACCAACGGGCACGCGTGTGGTTACTCCCTAGCTATGCGAGCACTGCGCATCGGCCTCTTGCTGGGTTTTCGACAATTACAGCGGGCAAACCCGTGGACGACGGGACTCATCATTTTTGTCATGATGGTCACGTTTTTGAATCTGATTGCGATTTCCGGTATTCTCGTGGGTCTCATTGTCGGCTCGGAGCGCGCGGTAGAGGACCGTGTGCTCGGCAATATCATCATTACCCCGCTCGGTAACGACGACACCATCGAGCAAACAGAAGTGGTTCGACGAACACTTGCGACGATTCCTGACATTGTTGCGTACAGTGTGCGCTACGAGCGCGGTGCACAGATAGAGGCAAACTACCAAGTGCGACGTGATTTTCGCACCGAGCCCAATGTGGTTGCAACGCCCATTGTCGGTATAGATCCGTTCGCCGAGGAAGCAGTGACGGGAATTTCTGACACTGTGGTTGAGGGAGAGTACTTTGAACCGGGAGAGTCCGGCTACATCATTCTCGGGTCCTTGCTCCTCGAGCGTTACACCCAAGACTTTGCCGACATTCTCGGAGCACTGCGCGATGTGGTGCCCGGCGACAAGGTGCTCGTGACGGTACACGGTGCTACGCGCGAGTACACCATTAAGGGTATTGTGAATGCGAAAGCGGGTGCCATTGCGAGTAGAGCGTACATGCCGGAGCAGGAATTGCGGCGATTGAGCCAAAGCGTGAGTCGCGATGCGGATGAAATTGCGCTACGTCTCGCGAGCGATAGTCCCGAGGAAGCGGCGCGCGTACAGGCGATACTCCTTGCTCAAGGGTTGGGCGACTACGCGCGGGTGCGCACGTTTTCCGAAGCGCTCCCAAAGTTTCTCAAGGACATTAAGCAGACGTTCACCGTGCTTGGCACATTCATCGGTGCGGTGGGAATCATTGTCGCATCAATCACCATTTTTATCATCGTGTTCATCAATGCGCTCGCTCGCCAGCGCCAAATCGGGATTCTCAAAGGAATCGGTATTCACGCTCGTGCCATTGAGGTGGCGTACGTGTTTCAAGCGGGGTGCTACGCGCTTGTCGGTTCGGCGTTGGGTGCACTGCTCACGTACGGCTTCCTCGTGCAGTACTTTGACCGGAACCCCATCAACTTTCCCTTCAGTGACGGTGTGCTCGTGGCAGAACCTTTTGAAACATTGGTGCGCTTCTTGTTCCTGTTTGGCATATCACTAGGCGCCGGGTTTCTCCCCGCGTGGCTCATTGTGCGTCGCAACACACTGAACTCCATTCTCGGTCGTCGCTAACGCCACCATGCCACTCATTACAGCAACGAATGTCGAACGAACGTTTACCGCAGGTACTGTGGTGACGCAGGTACTTAAGGGTATCACGATGACGGTTGCGCGCGGTGAGTTTCTCGGCATCATGGGGAGGTCGGGTGCGGGCAAATCAACACTCATGTACCAGCTCTCGCTCCTCGATGAGCCGACGACAGGTACCATACGTATTGCGGATACCGACATCACACAGCTGTCCGAGGCCGAGCGAACATCGTTTCGTCTTGGTATGCTCGGGTACGTCTTTCAAGATTATGCGCTGGTGCCCGACCTCTCCGCGGAAGAAAACGTGATGCTCCCCATTCTCATGCGTGGCGGCGCGTGGACAGATGCACGCACCGAGTCTCGTCGAGCGCTCGACGACGGGGGGCTCGCCGGAAAGTACGGGAACCTCCCATCCCAGCTCTCGGGCGGTGAACAGCAACGTGTGGCGATAGCTCGGGCGGTGGCGGGAAAACCACAGATTCTATTTGCGGACGAGCCGACGGCAAACCTCGACAGTGTGTCGGGGCGCCAAATAATTGACTTGATAGGGTGCCTCAATCGCACCATCGGGCAAACGGTCGTGATGGTAACCCATGAGCGTGAGTATGCGGACAACTGCCACCGCATCATCCACATGGAAGATGGTCGTATCGTGCACGAAGAACACTTACGCCCACTTGAGCAGGCTTCATAGATGGAGTTGTATGCAGGTGGTTTGAACTAGCCCGGACATGCGCGCTCTGCACCACAATACGGTTGCTCGCTTTCCAGTTTGCTGTAGCATAGGGGTATGACCACCCTTCAGTACCTTTACCTCTACCTCCTCACGGTGCCGGTGTTTTTCGCCATAGACATGGTGTGGCTTGGAGTCGTGGCGAAGGGGTTCTACCAAGACAAGCTCGCGGTATTTCTCGGTCCGGTCAACTGGTCCGCGGCAATCCTCTTCTACCTCCTCTACATTGTGGGTATCTTGGTGTTTGCGGTACTGCCCGCCGTGACCGCCCAGTCATTCATGCGGGCGATTCTACTCGGTGCATTCTTCGGCTTCGTCGCGTACGCAACGTACGACCTCACCAACCTCGCGACACTCAAGAACTGGCCGCTCTCGGTCACTCTCGTGGACATGCTCTGGGGCGCCGTGCTCACAGGCTCGGTTGCCGCCGCAAGCTACCAGATAGCGCAGTGGCTTCTCCGTTAGTCATATGGCACTTGTAGACGTGCTCGTAGTCGTACTCCTCACACTCTTTGGGTATGTCACGACGCTCTTTGTGGTGGGGCTCTTTTTGCGCCGCAATGACATCGCAGATGTGGCGTGGGGGCCCGGGGTGCTCCTTGCGGGACTCACCGCGGTACTCGTCTCCGGCGCGCGCGACATTCCGGTGCTGATTGTGCTCGGGTGCGTCTCGCTCTGGGCGGTGCGACTCGGTGTGCGGATTTTTTTGCGCAACCGCAAGAAGGGCGAGGACTACCGCTACCGTGCGTGGCGTGAGAGCTGGGGCAGATGGTTTTTTGTGCGGAGTTACCTGCAGGTCTACCTCCTCCAAGGGTTCCTCATGGCGGTGGTGGGCTATCCCCTCATCCACCTCGCGGTGTTTGGAACTGGCGAGTATGCGTGGGCGTTCCTTATCGTGGGCGGGGCGGTGTGGCTCTCGGGATTCTATTTTGAGGTGGTGGGTGACGTTGAGCTTGACCGCTTCATGCGACTGCCCGAGAACAAGGGGAAGCTCCTCACCACCGGCTTGTGGCGCTACTCGCGCCACCCCAACTATTTTGGCGAGGTGACGATGTGGTGGGGTGTATGGCTCATGATACTCTCCACGCCGTTCGGAGTCGTCGCTCTCGTGAGCCCGATTACCATCACCCTCCTCATACTTCGGGTCTCCGGCATACCAATGCTTGAGGTGAAGCTTCGCGAACATCCCGAGTGGGCGGCGTATGCCGAGCGCACGAGTGCGTTTATTCCATGGCCGCCACGCACGATTATGTAGTGTAGTTGGTGTGCGGATGAGTAAGGAGTAGTGTCATCATAATGGAATTTATAGTATGAACTCTGTTGCTTCATACCTATCGCACATGAAATCTCCCGCAAAGGAATGTTTCTTGGCGGTGTGGGAGTCGGTGCAAAAATGCGCACCTCGTGCCGAGGTTGGGCTCCGCTATGGAGTGCCCGCACTCTCGCACAAAGGGAAGGCACTTATTGCAGTTGCGGCGTTCAAGGAACATGTGGGTGTGTACCCGTTTAGTCCGGCGGTCATTCGTGCGTGTGCGGACGAGCTTGCACACTTTGATACCACAAAGGGAGGTTTCAAAATTGCGTTTGATGCGCATATCTCCGCGCATCTCCTCAAGCGAATAGTTACACTGCGCATGCGCGAAATTGAGAGCGGTGCCGGGGGAGTGGCACAAGTTGCTACAAAAAAGAAACATGAACGTTCAGTGCGACGTGTGTGTTCCCTCGACCCACTGCAACGCGGCTACACCTACATTTGTACGGAACCCGTGGGCCGTAATTTTGCACGTGGGTTTACGCCCGACCTTACCCCCAAAGAAATGCTCGCACTCGGCGTCTTCGATGGGTGGTACTTTGAGGGTGCAAACGGTGAGTTTCCTGCGAGTTGGTTTGCACGTGTGCGACTTGCGGACAGTAAGCCCGATCCCTCGCTTAATTACTTTGGCGTGCATGCGAGTCAAACGCGCGAGGAGTGGCAGAACAAGGGATGGATGCATCCCGATGATCCGCGCGGGTGGTTCCAGTGGTACTGTCGCTACTACCTCGGGAGGCGCCATGAGGATGACGAGCGGCAGATGAAGCGGTGGAAGGCGGTGCGTCGCCACATTGCACAGCTCGTCAAACATTGTCGCGGGGGGGATGTGTCGTGTCGTCGCGTTCAGCGCCAGGCACTCCTTCACTGGGCGTATGATAGTAGGCAGTATTGAGGCAAGGGTTATATGTTGAGTTTTTCCAGATGGAAAAACACTGAAAAGATATTCACAGTGTTTTCCTGTTCGCTCGAAGTGTAGGAGAGTAGAATGGCGGTATGAACGACATATCTATGCCTTCCGATTGGAAAGAACGACTCACCACGGTGACGCCTTTCTCGAAATATTTCGCAATGGTGGTGTTCATCGCACTTCCTTTTGTGGGTGCGTACCTAGGCGCCTCGCTTGGTGCCGAATGTGAGGTAGAGCGATTGGTGACAAAAGTTAATCCATCAAAAACAATTGCAGCAACTCCGGTGTCTGAGGTAACAAAAGTGGTTGAACTACGTGACCTTGATCCGGTGCAGGGTGGCTACAATGTAATAATCAATTCTGATCACACCATAGCAGTCGAGCTCAAAAGAGGCGGGGTTGATATGGAAGTAGAAGCGTATGAATCAATCTTGCTTGATGAGGAATATCAACAAGTTACTCAATTCTTCACACAGGGTGTGTGGGAGAATGTTGCATCGGTTCCCGCACCGAACGTCGATGAGTTTGTGAGCACTATCGTTCTCTATGATCGTTCAGGTGCGGCACAAGAGGTGTCGCAACCATACAAAGCGATGACAGCAGAGTTCAAAGAGGCGTACGACTTACTTGTGACGCTCGCAAAAGCACCACTTCAGGGAGTGTAGGGTAGATGCATCACATCATGTAGACCGGCATAAGCCGGCCTTTTCATGTGACGTTCATGGTCTTGTTTGCTACACTTGGTACATTACCAAGTAGCACCAAATGTATGAAAGGATATGTCACCAATATTGAGCGCGAGACGCTCGACAATACGGACTACCGAAGGGTGCTCTATACTGCGAAGCATAGTCAGCTTGTGCTTATGAGCATTGAGCCGGAAGGAGAGATAGGTGAGGAGACACACCACCTCGACCAGTTTATTCGTATTGAGCAAGG
Organism: Minisyncoccota bacterium; assembly: GCA_041908795.1. Lineage (GTDB taxonomy): Bacteria > Patescibacteriota > Minisyncoccia > Phycocordibacterales > UBA12088 > CAYLHB01. Next base: position 7,111 of record JAYRER010000007.1, read on the forward strand.
GAGTGCACGTGTTCTGCTCGACGGAGTTGCACACAACGTCACAGACGATTGGGCGGTAGTCATTCCCGCAGGCACCACACACAATGTCATCAATGTAGGGGACGAGCCCCTCAAGCTCTACAGTATCTACTCACCCCCCGAGCACAAAGATGGTACGGTGCATCCGACAAAAGCGGATGAGCGAGAGGAGCACTTTGATGGAGTTACGACGGAGTAGTGTACAGTTTGTACCCTAGACACTGACATTCTCAGATACTACTAAAAGTGCCAGAAGTGCTTGCACATTACCGTGCCTCGCGTCCTTGCTCTAGGGCGAGGCGGCATAGCCACCCGTCAAGACAGCGAAGTTCAATCTCAAAGAGCCGTCACATACATGGCGGCTCTTATGATTTATTGAACCAAAAAAAACGTATACCTACCTCCAAGTTTATTGCTTTACAAAAAATCCACAAACGTTATACATTCAACCTTGCATACCCCTAGGGGGTATAGTAGTATACGTATATGCAACACGGTTCAAACAAACAAAAACTCATCCGACGACTGAAACTCATTGAAGGGCAGGTGCGCGGGCTCCAGCGCATGCTCGAAGAAGACACATACTGCATTGACGTCATTACACAGACGTCCGCCGTCAAAGCCGCGCTCTCCAATGTCGAGGATATCCTCATGGAGGGCCACCTCTCGCACTGCCTCATTGAACAGGTGCGCGAGGGGAAGCCGCAGAAAGCGAAGGAAGAGATACTGAAGGTGTACAAGCTCAAACGCAAATAGCGGACCGGGCACAAGAGGCACAGAAAAAATAGCGACGTAGTATTTACAAAATAATCACACATTCCATGTCAAAGACCTCGTTTGCCGTGAGTGCCTCGTTCGCCATTATTGCATTTGTTGTGGGAGTAAGCTTCGGGTACTTTCTTACTCCTGAGTATCGTCTTTCCATGTACGATAAAAACGTGATGGAGCTCGGTACCGCCGATCGTTGGTTTGACTTACGCTACCTCAACGCAATGATTGCGCACCACCGCGCCGCGATGCTCTTGGCGGAGCAGGTGCAAATAAGTGAACGCGCTGAACTGCGTGACCTCGCACAAGCAATTCTTACCGACGAGCCGAAGCTCATAGATGAGCTCTATGCGTGGAAAGAGGCGTGGTATCGCGACACGCGGCGTGTGCGCGACCCGCAGGTTGCGAATTTAGGTCTCTACAATGGCACGTTTGACTTGCGGTTTTTGAACGCGCTCATCGCGCACCACGACGAGGGTATTCTGATGACACGAGAGACCCGCTTCAAAAGCGCGCGAAGCGAAATACTTGATAATGCGGATGCTGTTGAAGCATTCCTTACACGCACCGGTACCGTGCTCCGTACTTGGCGAAACGAGTGGTACGGCCTTGAGTAGTTTCAAGCGATATGAACCAGCATACCTACACCGTGACCGGCATGCACTGCGCGAGTTGTGCGTCGGTAATTACCCGTATCCTGAAGAAGGTTACCGGCGTGCATGAGATCAGTGTGAACCCGGGCACCGAGACAGCGACGCTCACCTTTGGCGAACACACCCTCCCGCTCACCGAACTCAACGGCCCGCTCACACCTCTCGGGTATACACTCCATGAACGAATCCTGGACGTAACGCCGGAAACTCATCCGTCGGCAGCGCACGAAGTCGTCAGCGATTCGTACGCGGAGACGCTTTTTGTCGTTCCCCTTGCGCTCTTTTTTTTCGTCGTCATGGGCTGGGACATCGCCGCGCGCATGTTTCTCTCCGTACCGAACCTACCACTTCCCATGGAGCTTCTAAACCTCTTGAGTCTCATTGCGGCGACGCCGGTCATGTTCTGGGTTGGTAGGCCGTTTCTTGCGGGGCTTGTGCGCGCAGTTGCGCACCGTACCGCAAACATGGACACGCTCATAGGTCTTGGCACGCTCACCGCCTACGTTTACAGCGCAATTCTCACCTTGGTGCCGCAGGCGCGTGTCCTCCTCTCACTTCCGGAGTACACCTATTTTGATGTGGTCATCGTGGTCATCGGCTTTGTAACACTCGGACGCTTTCTTGAGGCTAGGGCGAAACGACGCACTGGAGATGCACTGCGCGCCTTGGTGGGTCTCCAAGCGAAAACGGCACTACTTCTTAGGGAGGGAAAAGAGGTGGAGGTGCCGCTTTCGGAAGTGGTGGTGGGAGATGTGGTCCTGGTAAAGCCGGGCGGGAAGATTCCCGTTGACGGCGTCATTGTGACGGGCACGACTGCGGTGGATGAGTCAATGCTCACGGGCGAGTCTTTGCCGGTTGATAAAGTGGTGGGAGACAATGTGGTGGGAGCCACGATGAACACGCAGGGGAGTATCACCTACCGTGCAACCGCCGTGGGGAGCGATACCGTCCTTGCACACATCATTGCGTTTGTCGCCGAGGCGCAGGCTTCTCGCGCGCCCATTCAAGCATTGGCGGATCGCGTTTCCGCTGTGTTTGTTCCGGTGGTACTCGTGCTTGCGATGCTTTCGCTTACGCTCTGGCTTACCGTTGGCGCCGTGTTTCTGGGGAATATCGCAACCACACTCGGACTCCTCGCGTTTGTCGGCATCCTTGTCATTGCGTGCCCGTGTGCGCTGGGGCTTGCAACGCCGACTGCGATTATTGTGGGTATCGGCAAAGCCGCGGAAGCGGGTATTTTGGTGAAGGGCGCAGGTGAACTTGAGCACCTCTCCCGTGTCGACACTATCGTGTTTGATAAAACGGGCACCCTCACCCGCGGTGCGCCGGAGGTAACCGACCTTGTGGCGCTTGCTCATCGGGATGAGGTGGTCGCGCTCGCACACGCGGCAAGCCTCGAGAAGCTGAGTGAACACCCGCTCGCGGTGGCGATACTTCGTGCCGCAGAGGCAAAAGGTGCGCATCTCGCAACGGTCGCGCTTTTTGAGGCGCTCCCGGGTGCCGGTGTGCGCGGGGAGATCGACGGCGTCATGTATGAGGTGCGAAAAGCATTTCCCGAGACGGATGCGCGGGTACGTACCCTCGAAGAGGAGGGGAAAACCGTGGTTGCCCTTTTTGAGGGGAACACACCAACACTCCTCATCGCCCTTGCCGATACTGTGAAGGACGAAGCGAAAGAGGCGGTCGCCACACTCAAGCGTATGGGGTTGGTGCCGGTGCTCCTCACGGGGGATAATGCGCGCGCCGCGGCGCATATTGCACGCGAGGTGGGGATTACGGATGTGTTCGCCGACGTGCGCCCCGAGGAAAAGGCAGCTATCGTGAGTGAGCTTCGCGCAAAGGGCAAGCGTGTCGCCATGGTGGGGGACGGCGTGAACGATGCGCCCGCACTTGTGTCCGCCGATGTGGGGATTGCCATGGCAACGGGTACCGATGTGGCGATTGAGGCCGCAGGCATCACCATTTTGAAGGGCGACCTCTCGCGGGTGGTGCGCTCCGTGCGCATTGCGCGCGCGACCTTACGGACCGTGAAACAAAACCTTTTCTGGGCCTTTATCTACAACATCATCGGCATCCCCATCGCCGCTGGAGCACTCTATCCGCTCTTTGGCATTACCTTGAGTCCCGTGTTTGCGGGAGCCGCAATGGCGCTCTCAAGTGTTTCCGTTGTTACCAATTCACTGCGTCTTAAAACGCAACGTCTATGACCACACACACCCATACACTCTACGTTTCGGGCATGCACTGCGCATCGTGTGAGCATCTCATTACCGATGTGCTCACCGAGACGGGTCTCAGAAAGGTACGTGTGTCACGCGCCCGAGAGCAGGTGAGTTTTGAGAGCGCTGACGAATCGCCGGCGCATGTCGTCGAGCGGCTCAATCCGCTCCTCGCATCCCATGGCTACGCGCTTCACGAAGAGCAGCAGCTTGCAAAAACGGCTTCATCCGAATGGCTCGTCTCCGTGCCCCTAGCGACGCTATTTGTACTCGGCTTCCTTCTCCTCGATCGCCTCGGCCTCACCTCACTCATCGGTTCAAGTGAAGCGACACTCGTGACGGCACTTTTGGTCGGTCTTGTCGCCTCCGTTTCCACCTGCCTTGCGGTTGTGGGAGCACTCGTCCTGTCAGTGAGCGCCACGTACGCGCATGAGGGGAAGGGGGTGCGCCCACAACTCTACTTCCATATCGGGCGACTCGTGGGCTTTTTCATCCTCGGTGGGATCTTGGGACTTGTAGGCGAGGCGGTACAGCCCTCACTCTTCGGGAGCGCGATTTTGGGAGCGATGGTGAGCGTCGTCATGATTCTTCTCGGCATACAGCTTCTCGATTTGACGAAGCGGGTAGGGGTCCCGACGCTCCCTAAGGCAATCTCGCGGGCACTCCTTGGGTCTGCCTCGAGTACAGGGTCGTTCGCGCCGCTTGCAGTGGGTGCACTCACTTTTTTTCTGCCGTGCGGCTTCACCCAGTCGATGCAGATCGTCGCGCTCTCGACGCAAAGTGCCGTCGCAGGTGCGCTCATTATGTTCGTGTTTGCACTTGGCACGCTCCCCGTATTGGCGCTCCTCTCATTCGGTTCGTTCGACCTTGCAAAGAGCAGGTTTCGCGGCGTATTCTTCAAAACAGCGGGTATGCTTGTCATTCTGTTTGCACTCTTTAATCTGCAGAATGCGCTCGCGACCTTCGGGATTATTCGCCCACTCGTAAGTTTCTAGTATGAGCACGCAACGAATCGCACTTCTCATAGTACTTCTCGGCGTCATCCTTGCGTTCGGTGTGGTGGTGTTTGGAACAAAAGGGGGGAGCACGGAGCGTCCCGAGAGCGGAAGCCAAGTGGCGGTAGCGAGCATGGTTGACGGTGTGCAGTACATTGATATTAAAGCGCGGGGCGGGTATACACCACGCATCACCAAAGCAAATGCAAATACCGCGAGCGTACTTCGTGTCACCACAGAGAACACTTACGATTGCTCAAGTGCGCTCGTCGTGCCCACGCTCGATTATCGTGAGTTTTTGAAGCCGACCGGCACCGTGGAAGTACCCATTCCTGCAGACAAGGCAATAGGCACCCTCGAAGGTCTCTGCTCGATGGGGATGTACCGCTTCGAGGTGGTATTTGAGTAGCTATGGGCTCGACGTTTCGCGTTCGCGTACTCTCCATTGTCTCTTCTATCCCTCGGGGTACCACCATGACCTACGGTGAGGTGGCACGCAAAGCGGGTAATCCGCGTGCGGCTCGCGCGGTGGGGGCGATCATGCGCGTCAATCACGACCCCATGATACCGTGCCACCGCGTGGTGGGGGGCGCACGGACGGTTGGGTGGCTACAATCGTGGCGTTGACGAGAAGTGCCGAATGCTTGCGTGTGAACACGTGCGAGTTTGAAAGGTGCGAGTCGCATCTATTGTCTGGTAGAATATAGCAATGCGCGATGTCGGTCCCACCTACTGCGAGACGCTCTACATGGGGAGCGGGTTTCCGCTTGAGTATGTGAATACGGTGACGAGCTTCATTCCGGTTCTGTTCGGTATTGCAGCACTCGCGTGGCTCTACTCGAAAAGAGAGCGGCGTCTTGACCTCTGGACGCTCGCCACTCTCACGACACTCACTGGCCTTGGGAGCGTGTGGTGGCACGGGAGTCGCATCGCAATTGCGCTTGCGGGCGATGTATTTCCCGGCCTCTTCTACTTTCTCCTCTTCCTCTTTTTGTGGCCCGCTTACCTCTTTGGCCTGCGGAAGGGTGCACTCGTGTTTGCCGGTTTTTTCGGCTTGGTGTTTGTTCTCACCCGTTTCCTTCCCTTCGGTGAGCGCAACGGCCCCCCGCAGGGTTTGTTCCTCACCACATTCATTGTTGCCTGCGGGCTCCTCTATGCGACCTATAGAACGTACGGGAGTGCGGTGTGGTGGGGGGTGGCAATGATCGGCTCCGCGCTTACAGCGGCGTTCTTTCGCACAATTGACTTGGAGATGTGTGAAGTTATTCCATTCGGCACTCACTTTCTCTGGCACGTCTTCTTGGGGCTTGCGGCGTACCTCGGCGTTCGTTTTTTGAGTTACCTGGAAACTCCGTGGTGGAAGTTTTGGAAACGTCGCACACCATAAGGTTGTGATATTGCTAGTGTAGCGAAAACAATACATGGCGCTTGACGTCCCGTTTTTCAAACAAGATACCGCATACTCCTGTGGTGCTGCTTCAGTGCAAATGATGCTTGCATACTTCGGGATACATCGCTCCGAGCATGCGCTCATGGACCGACTCCATACCGATCGCTTGTATGGGACCCACCATCGGGCACTACTGGAAGTGTTTGCCCATGAGGGTCTCTATACGTACGTAAATGAAAGTGCTTTGCTCGACGAGCTTCGATTCTTTATTCACGAGCGTATGCTCCCATGTCTCGTACACTACATCGAACCTGACGCCGATGAGGGGCATTACGCTGTGGTGGTTGGTGTTGACTATCGTCATGTGACGTTGAACGACCCATGGAATGGACCAGCATTTCTGCTTACCGTGCACGAGTTCGAGTCCCGCTGGCATAATGAACGTAATGAGTTTTCACACTGGTTCCTCACTGCCTCAAAAGATACGTTTCAACTTGGTCGTCAGTACGTACCTGCACCACCCACGTCACGCGTATGAAATTGATTCAACGTAATGTTGAGCGCAACAAGCGTCTCGAACGATTTCTATCATTTTTGAATGCCGAGAATTCTGATGTTGGGTGAGGTACGGCGTCGATAGTGGTACACTAAAGAGGTATGCGATGGTATGCAACAGTGGTATTTAGTGTGGTAGTGGTGGTGTGTGTGCTTTTGCCACAGCAAGGCTTTGCGTATACACCGGAGTCAATTGGTCGGGCGATTGTTGCCCTCATACCGGAGGCACCCGTGATGGTTGGGATTGCACGGTGCGAGTCGGGCTTGCGGCAATTCGATGAACACGGGGCGGTGCTCCGCGGGGGATTGGGAGGTACGATGGTGGGGGTATTTCAGCTTCACGAAAAATACCACCGGAGCGCGGCGCGTGCGCGTGGACACAATATAGATACCCTCCTCGGCAACATCGGCTACGCACGCGAGCTTTATCGGAGCGAGGGCAGTACACCGTGGCTATCATCTGAGGACTGTTGGAACATTGCACATACCCTGAGTCAAATTTCTCAGAGTGCGTCGGGAGACACGGGAACTACCTCACACGCTGTACTCACGAAAACTCTGCGATATGGCGCCACCGATCGAGAAGTTGCACTGCTCCAGCGTTTTCTTAACAGAGCGGGACACAAAGTGGTACAGGAAGGAAAGGAGACTGTGTACTTTGGTATTGCCACAATGCGTGCGCTCACCGCATTCCAGTGTGCACAGGGGATTGGATGTGTGTTTGCCCCACGAAGTGAGTATGGACATGTGGGCCCGCGCACCCGAGCGGCTCTTTCCGCAACATAGAAGGCATGTTTCACACATGTTGTGGACAACGTAGTGGAATGATTGTGCCGATGCGCGTACGCTAAAGCTACGAGCGCTATATGTACCACTTTTATATATAACAGTTCTCACATGCCCAAAATCCCCACCAAACTTGCCATACCTGCAACACTTGCAACCATCGCGGTACTTATGGGTATTGCGTCTTTTCAAAATATGCCCGGCATTATGGTGGCACCAAAAGCGGATGCGCACGGTTCTGTGGCGTCTGGAGGCACGCAAAATATTGGCGACCTCTTGGGCTATGCATGGAGCTCAAACTTTGGGTGGATTAGTTTTAGCTGTGAAAACGATAGTAGCTGTGGGGCGGGGAACTGGGGTGTGACAGTTGACACCACGTCAGGCAATATCACGGGATATGCGTGGAGCTCGAACGTTGGGTGGATTAATTTTGGATCACCCAACCTCACCGGATGTGGAGTGGGAGCAACAGAAGCAGTGTACGATGCAGCAAGTAAGCGATTGAGAGGATATGCGCGTGTGGTATCACTTTCCCCACCAGTATTGCCGGTTGCTGCCGGTGGGGCTGATGGTTGCATCAATCTTGACCCTGGAGCCCCTGTTTCCGCAGCCGATGCGGTTCAGGTGAAAACATACGTGTCTGGTCCAACGCGCATTGACTATTTCGATGGGTATGCGTGGGATGCAAGTATACCAGTAGGAGGCCCAGCGGTGGGAATTGGATGGATTGATTTCTGCGCCAGTGCACCTGTAGTCTGCGCTCGGTTCCGTTCTCCGTTGAGCGCCACTTCAGTTGCCACTCCTTGGGTTCGTGTGAATGGTTCGATGGCGCCTGTGACCGTAACGAGTGGGGATACCGTGACGATAGAGTGGTGGTCTGATCCCGCTATGACTACATGCCGATCAGAGCCAAATGATCACGATGGGTTCACGACATTAAATGCCATCACCGGAACGGACCTTTCTTCGGGAATTACCTCCAATACCTCATTCAGAGTCTCATGCGTGGATGGTACAGGTACGCGTCACTATTCAAACACAGTGCCGGTGAGCATCAGTACTGGCTCGGCGTCAAACGCGTGTAGCAATGGTTTAGATGACGATGGTGATGGAAAACGGGACTTTGTAGGAGCGAACCCCGATCCCGGTTGTTCTGATGCAAACGACGATGACGAGAGAGATACGAATGGCATATTTACAGTATCGCCGATGCGGGTGCGTGCGGGTGGGAAAGTAAAAGCCGACTGGGATGTGACCGGAGGTGGTGCATCCGCGTGCGAACTTCGTCAGAGCAATGGGGGTACATGGGCAGCTGCGCCGCTCACAGGAGGAGGAAGTGAACGTAGTGATATCATTGTGGCAAACAGTGCTCAGACGCTCTTCACCCTCACTTGTACGGATACTGCCGGTGTCACCGTATATACACAAAGTGTTCGTATCATACTACTTCCCAGCGTAACTCCTTTATAGTTCAGAGCGGAGTTTGGTGATGGCGATATCCATCCACAGATTACCCATTGAAGTGGTGTGCTAAAAAAGGTACGATATGAGTATCGTATGGGGTTTGCGCTTTTCAATTGGTTCAAAAAAATAATGATCGTCGAGGACGATCGCACCCTGCGCGGTGCACTTGCCGCAAAGCTTAAACAGCGTGGTTTTCGTGTAGTAGAGGTGGGGGACGCCCACGAAGCGCTCGCGCGTATAGGCACTGAAAAACCGCACCTCCTGGTGCTCGACCTTATTCTGCCTATGAAAGACGGCATATCACTTCTTGAAGAGCTGCGAATTTCAGGGCATACACTTCCCGTCATTATCCTCTCGAACTTATTGGGCTCCGGTCCCCTAAAGGAGGATGCGAAGCGGCTCAACGCACAGTTTTATAACAAAGCGAGTACATCGCTCGATGAAGTAACGCGTGTGATTGAGGAGCGGATAAGTTAAATAATGAGCAGTGAGATAAAGACACACAATGACGATGCGGATGCGTGGGCCGCGCTCCTCTCGGTGCTTGCTCATGACATTGCTTCACCGCTCACTGCGCTACGTTGGCAGACAGAGCTTTTGCTTGGGTCGTCCAGTATGCCGGAAGTGGAAAAAACTAAGACGCTACATGATATACATGAGAGTGTGCTCACTGGTATAGGTGTTACGCAGACGGTTGGGTATGCGGTAAATGTGCTCCGAGGGGATTACGAGTCCTCGGTACGACTGTGCAGTCCGCGTGAGGTGGTTACAGAGGTTGTGAATATGCTTGCACCGCAGTTCGATCGTCATCGTGTGAGTATTACTACCACATGTGGTGAGATGCAGGAGATCGTGGTTGATTCAGCACTTTTGAAGCTTGCAGTATGGGCCCTCTTAAAACGTGCGCTAGTTGAAGCGCCTTCGGGTACTGCGGTGAGTTTCATCGTAAGTATGTCTCAGGATGAACACGGAGTCTCGCTGGCTATGACTGTTGATACCGGTGTGCTCTCAGGTACCTCAGCGATTCCCACACGACACTCTGTCAATGCGACTCTTGTGTTCTTGCGTATACTCATGGCATCCTCCGCATTCCTCTTAGGAAAAGTGACTGAAAATGGTACACAGCTCATCCTTACGGTACCGCCCCACACTTCTTCATAGCCGGTTCGGTCTCCTTAGCGGTAGAAAAGAGAGCCTTGAAAATACTATGTACCTAATAGTGCGCAGCGAGTGGGCTACTTTTAGTATTTAGGGAGCGATTCACTCATAGGTCCATGTTCTCTTAGGTAACTTTCGAGTGCATGTACCGCCTCCGAATGTTCCTCGGCATCAATTAACGCTATATCCTTTATAAGTGTCGCAACTACATGAAATGCAATGAAGTCAGAGATGCGACCCCGCTCAGTGGTGTGCACCACTTCCAAAAGTCCCAAAGCAAGCGAACCGTCATTACGGTACACACGAGGGTGCGAAAGTGCATCAACCTCATCAAGTGCCATCATGAGCTCACTTGCGAGTCGTGACGTCATTCCCAAAAGGTGCGCAGAATTTTGATACGCACTTTTTTCCGGCGAGTGGTGGTGTCCCGCCACTTCACTCTCAACCGGGTGTGTAGCAACAAGCATTCTTCGCGTATGTGCTTCGTGTTGGTTGATAATATCCATGAGGCTCGCATGTTCAACCGTGAATCCTCGCACCAAAAGGTTTTGGATGTCTGTATTTTGCAGGAAGCTCGTGACGGGTAGTACGTGGATGGGACGCACGTTACATCGGTCGAGTGTTTCTTCAAGTGTGGTGGGTTCAGGAACAATATTGCACTTTTCTTTGAACATCCTCAACGTCTTCTCATCGCCCTTTGTAAGTGCAGTACGGAGCAACTCGATTGCCTCAGCATGTGGCAGTTTGTTGCATAGTATATTTCGTGGAATGCACAACTTTCCTATATCATGAAGGAGTGCGGAACGTTGCAGATGGTCGAAAGTTACTTTCTCACTGGTCACCATCTCCGCTAATGATGTGTCTTTTGTAAGGACATGTGTCACAAGCTCGTAGGTGCGCACACTGTGGAAAAATGTTCCCGGGTCGTAGAGCCAGAGGGCCACCATGTGCTCGAGTAGGATTGTATCGAGGTGAGGGCATTCGTCGAGCACTCTACCTACGGTGTTGGTGCGGTATTCTTCGCAACGTAGTCGCGCGAGGGTCATTTGAAACGCTTCTGGGTCCATTTCACGAAGCGGGCTAAGAATTCTTTCAGTACTCCCAGAGTCGGCTTGTGCACGGAGAAACTCGAGCTCTTCTTCGGAGAGTACTCGTTCGTGTGCGTGTTCCATGCTCATCATATTTTTTTCACAGTAGCATACCCGAATGAGATATGCTTGTGGAGCAGGTAGGCGGCACAGCCGACCGAACATCCTATGAGGATGCGCGAGAGCACGGGTGGTGTTTTGAGCAAATCCACTGCCAAATACATGAGTACGCTTATAGAGGTCACGCCGGCAAGTCCAATAACAAGGAAGTATACGTAGCTCATGCCCGTACGTCGCTGTCCGCCGCTGAAGACAAATTGCCGTGTGAGTAAGAAATGAACCGTACTGCCAACGACATACCCGAGGACGGTGGCGGTGAGGTAGTGAAACCCCATTGTGCTCACTAGTATCGTAAAGGCAAGGATGTCAATGCCAAACCCTGTGCTTCCGGTGAGTGTGTACCGTGTGAGGAGTGCGTAGTTGTTCTGAAAAAATGCAAGCATGTATGCAGTATAGCGGGAATGACACGCATGAAAAAGGTGGGCAAAAGACAACATTCGACTTTTTGAGTGGTATTTACAGCCACTCTTTTTTTGAGAACACCCATGCGAAGCAGAGCATTGCGAGTAGGATGACAAGCAGTATTCCCCAGAATGCCAGAGGATGTCGCTCGAACGGGAGCCCAATGTTCATTCCGTAAAGCGAGCTCACAATAGTTGGTATTGTCATGATGATAGTGAGTGACGTGAGAAACTTGATGGTTTGGTTCAAGTTGTTGGTGAGGATGACCGAGTATGAGTTGCGTATGTTTTGAATCGTTTTGAGCGTACCTTTTGCACTCTCAACGAGCTGTCCGTTCGCGAGTAGGAGATCTTCAATTTCGTCTCTATCACCTTCGTGGGTGGCGAGGTACTTGCCGGAGAGAATTGTGCGGAGTGCTTCACCCGTGGGCACCAATGCACCCAAGACCTCGTTGAGCGTGTTCTCGATGGTGACGAAACGTACCATGTCGCGGTTACGTATCGTGCGGAATTCCGCACGACATCGCTGTACCTCACGTGCGAGTTCCGTGAGGTGTCGCGTATAGGCGAGCATGAGTGCATGAGAAAATTGCAGGAACAAACGTGTTTTTTGTGTTGTAAAGACCAGGGTTTTGCCGGACGTGAACGGCTCAAACATGGTTGCGTGGCCGAGGGTGACAGTCACCACAGCGCTTTCAGCGACCGCAATAAGTACGGGAACGGTAGTGACTTCGCCGTCTTGGGTCTGTGGATAGCGTGTAAAAAAGTACGAAATTCCATCCTCAATTTCAAAACGCGGCACCTCAAATGGGTCACTCGCATCTTTCAGAAGACTTGAGTCAAACCCGTATCGTTCAGCAATGAGGGCGCGTTCGCCATCATTAGCGTCCTCAGCATGCACCCATACTCCAAGAACCGGTTCCTCAGTTGTCAGCAATTCCTCATCTTTTGTTGAACGATAAAAGGTGGTTATCATGATATGTAAGGGTGCGTACTCACACAAAGTACGTGGAAGTCTGATCCGTAGTATGTGATACTAACACAGGTACGATGGTTTTGTAGTAGAGCGTTTTACCAATTGATAATGTAGACATATATGCACCGATTTGTACGTATGGGGACTCTAGCTGTGTTTGCGGGATTTGTTTTAGTATCCCTTCTACAGACTGAGGTGTATGCCGCAACATACAACCCCAGTACCGATGTGAAGGTAACAGATTTTGGTGCAACGGCACAACCTGCTTCGGAGGTTATAAATGACTCCTCATGTAGTTTGACCGATGATACCCAATCATTTATTCAAGCAATTTATACTGCAAAGATACAGGGTAAACGAGTTTTTGTTCCTTCAGGGATTTTTACACATAAAGAACTTGTACTTGATGGGGTGGGAATAGTAGGTGAGGGGGACTCCTCACATCTCTATGCATGTGATCCCTTGGATGCAAGTGTGGTGCTTACGGGCATGTCGCCATCACTGGTTGACCTTAAGATCGAAGTGAAAGGATTAGCTCGTTCACTAGATCCTGTGCCAGCCGTGCATGTTCAGCAGGCAATAAATTTTGTGATAAAGAATAATACAATTATTCGCGGGGGGGTTGGTATTATGGCAATTAAGTGGAGTGGACCTGGTGTGGTGACGAGTAATCACATTAGTGATACCGCCGCCGATGGAATTCACATCACAAGCGGTTCACACGACATACTAGTAGGTTCAAATGTGGTGGAGGGCACGCGAGACGATGGTATTGGAGTTATTGGATATAGGAAGGCACCAGACACTACACCAAAAAATATTTTCATTTGGAACAACACGATTCGAAATCAGTTGGTAGCCGGTAGAGGAATAGCTGTAGGAGGAGGCCAACAAGTTACTGTACTTAATAATGATGTTTCAAAAACTCAAGGTGCTGGAATTCAGGTTATGTCGGAATCAAGCTACAGTCTTGGATCGAGTTATAATGTTGTGGTCAGAGGGAACACCATTCGTGAGGCAGTCGACACTCTTAATGTAAAATCAATTGCTTCAAAACCTGGTGGGATAGACATACATGGAGGAGCGCAAGATATTCATACGATCAGTAACATTCTGGTGGAAGAAAACCACATAAGCGGGGTACCGTATTTTGGAATTCGCATAAGAAAAAATGCCTTCAACGTCTTAGTGCGCGACAATGTTATTAATGAAACACCTCTTGGGGTGAGGGTAGATGAGAATTCTGATTTACAAAGTATTGTAACAAAGGGAAATATTTTTAATGGAACGGAAAATAATCCGAGCGCAGGAATAGAAAATTTTTCGGTAATCGGTTCTGATCTTACAGCGATAAAAACCAATGATCAGTATCCTCCAATGCCCCCACAACAACTTGTTGTCAGTCAGGAATCTGGAGGAGTGATGTTACGATGGGAGCAGTTGAACAACGATGTCAATTATTGTCGGGTATACCGAAATGGTCGCCTGTATGGCAGAGCATCTGGAACCACTTTTATTGATCAGGACATCATCCCTGGCGTGCAGTACACGTATAAAGTTTCTGCGGTTGATTCGTCAGAGAACGAGTCATTGCCGTCCCTCTCTAAAACGTTTAGTTCAACAAATTCAACACGTGCACAAAGACCAAGTGTGGGATTTGATTTTTCCAACCAGAGCTACAACAGTACGCTATACAGCGAGTATGATGATGTACTCAAAAAAACTCTCTCCATTCCTTATAGGACTTTTAAAGGTTCAGGCAGCGGTCACATCCTTCGCTTAGAGGGAGATGTGGAACGAATCAGTGGGGGTCCAAGCGGGAACGCTGTCCGTTTTCCGAGCAGTGTTCCCAAAACTTTTCCCGGGAAAGAACAAAAACTTCGGTACGCACTGCCTAATCCAGCTCATCTATTACTTGCTAATCTAGGGATTCCACTAGGTACTAGCTTTCACATACGTACATCAATAAACAATTCAAGTGATCAGACAGGTGTTGTGTTTGATTCTTTTAACAGTAGCCATGCTAAGGCGCGACTGCGAGTTGTTGATGTTGTGAGTGTAGGGTCTGCGACAACTACCAGATTTGAGTTAGTTTTAAATAACGATTTTTATTTAAAACAGCAGATCATAGTAAGTTCGAAAACAAAGCTTCAAAAAAATACACACCATCTTGTCGAGACTGGTGTAGATGGAAACTTAGCCTACTTGTATGTGGATGGTGTACTTGAAGATTCAAAATCGCTTGTTGGGACTGTATTTGAAAATGTTCAATATGGACCAATTTTTACTATTGGTGCTCGTTGGGATGGTGACAACAATTTTGCTGGAGAAATAGGATCATTTGATGTGTACGAGCAACGTTCACTTGCAACCACCCCACCTCCCACCACCCCCCCAACCCCCACCACTCCCTCCGCCACCCTCAGCCTCACGAAGGGCACCATTGAGTCCGGTCAGTCCACCACACTCTCATGGACCTCCGCGCAGAGTACCTCATGCACCGGTACCGGCTTCTCTACCGGA
>JAYRER010000008.1:0-2289 GCA_041908795.1 Minisyncoccota bacterium
GCACGAGCTACACTGTGGAAGTGAAAGATTCCACAGGAGAGCTCCCACGCAGTGCAAGCATTGCTTCTGCACCTGGGATGTCCTCGGGGCGGTTTACCGGGTACCAGAAAGAAACTTTTGAGATTGAAACGGGGTTATTTTTCGCATAAAGATCAACGACTTCTGTGAGATAGTATTCGCGACCTTCAGGTAGTTCTTCATAATAATCGAAAATAACCGGAGTGAGTACGAGACCGGCGGCACACACAAGATTGCTGGGTGGATTTGCCGGCTTTTCAACGACAGTTTCCACAAAACCGTCACTATTGAGGACGATTACCCCGAAGCGGTGTGGTTCCTCGTGCTCGTAGGCAAGAAGGCACGCTTCGTGGTCAAGGGCTCGCGTGATACTCTCGGTGTCGATAAGATCGTCGCCATAGAGGAGCAAGAATCGGCCATTGAGAAGCCCCTTAGCGCGACGCAGTGCATCAGCAGTGCCCAACTTTTCTTTTTGCCACACAAACTTAATAGATCGTCCAGCAAAACGTTCGCCAATTTTGTTGACGAGATCTTCGCCACGATAGCCTATAACGAGGATAACCTCGGTGATCGAAGAGGGGAGGGCTCGTATTATGTGCTCAATCAGGGGCTTGCCTGCGACTTCGACAAGCTGTTTTGGTCTATCATTAGTGAGTGGGCGCATGCGCACTCCTTCTCCGGCACAGAGTATGATCGCCTGCATGAACGAGGGCTCCTAATTAGCGATAATAGGGAGATTATACACCAGAGTTTTTGGTAGGCAAATGGTGGTTGCAGACAACGAAATGAAAGGGTAGGCTGGTGTGCATGCGAAACTATCGAATGAATAATGAAAGACTAAAGATACAATCAAATACATTACTCTTCTTTTTCAATTTTCTGAAAAATCCTCGACGTAATGCGTCACTTATACCAAGTTCATCACGGGCAGCCCGTTCGATGGTTGAGGGTGTAGACTTTTCTCGTGTTCGCGTAGTGGTTGAGTTAGGGCCAGGTAGTGGTGAATTCACGAAAGAGCTCTTGAAACACTGTGCACCAAATGCACGTATCATACTTATTGAGGTTGAGGATTCGTACATTGCACACCTTTCCGAGCGCTACGGTTCTCGAGTGCTTGTAGAGCACGCGAGTGCACACACCATAGATGAGGTGCTTCAGCGACACGGAGTGAAACATGTGGATTTATTGGTCTCAGGCCTTCCGTTTTTGCCGGACCCAGAGCGTCGGGTGCTTAAGTCATCAATCCTGCGCCTTACTGATAAAGGAACTATTTTTCGATTTTTCACCTACATGCCTCCTGTGATGAAGCGGGTCTACGAAGGTGTTCCCGTCACCAAGCAATCATTTGTGCTCTCAAACTTTCCACCCCTCTGGGTGTACGGAGTGAATTAGCAAAAAAGAACCCCCATCCTACTCCCATCGTCCACTTTCTTGTCGTACACATCAAGTGCTCTTTGTCAGTACCATCACATTACCACTGTGTGGTAGTGTGATGGTACTACCAGCTAACATAATAACTATGGAAAGTAGTTTTAGGTCTATTGGAAGGCACTCAACGATCGCTGTGGGCGTGGGGGCTTTGATTGCACTCATCGGGTATGCCACGCTCGCGTACGCAGGGGGAACACCGAAGGTTGTCGTCTGTCACACGACGAGCTCGGAGACCAACCCGGAGGTGGTGATCACCGTAAGTGAGAATGCACTGCAAACACATCTAGACCACGGCGATGCGTTGTGGGATGAGGTGTATGGATGTGAGGAAGGGCCTGGTGATCCAGTGTAGCGGGAAGGAATAACCGCCCACAATTGGGCGGTTATAGAAATCCTCACTCACAATGCGAGTAGGTGGGTATGCTTGAGAAAGCTCACTCGACAGTTTGCCGCAGCCCGCATCTCGCTAGTTTGAAATTGGTTATGCCGCACAAGTGAGCCGTACCGTCACTTTGTCGCCCTCGCTCAGCTTTTCACGCGTACGTACGGAGACCCTGATAGGAAGGAGGTATGTGCCGTGCTTTGTATCCGGAAATATGGAGGTGCTCCAGTGTGTCGTACCGACGTGTACCTCTACGGGCAGCGACCCCCAACCACGCTTCTTGCCGTTGTACGCGTTCTTTATAAGAGTGGCGTACGTTTTCGGGAGCGAGATGAAGTACCAGCTTCCGCCGCGTGTGCTCGGGTAGCGCCACAGCTCAGCCTTGAACGTGTGCGGTTGCTTCATGCGAAGGTGTTGAGGTAGGTGATGGTGAGTTGGAGTACGGTTGCAAATGAGAC
>JAYRER010000009.1:0-9736 GCA_041908795.1 Minisyncoccota bacterium
CTGAACGAACGACCACGCAAGGTTTTGGACTGGCGAACACCGAAAGAAGCGTTCGAGGAATTATTAGAAAAACGTGCAGTTAGAGTTTGAGTCCAAGAGTAACTTGGTGTGAGTCAATTTGAGTTTATGTGTTACACAAGACTTACATTATTATTCACACTTGTTTAGTTATTTTTTAAGCACACGGTACCCTCTTGGTGTTATGCTGGAAGCATGAGTATTCACGCTCGTGGGAGCGTACTTTGTCTTTCATACTGTGTCATACCGCTTGGTGGGTTTGCGGTAGCTGTTCTATTTTTTTCCTCGACGATGGTACACGCATTTACCACGGGGACCGCGATAGCGACCACTTTTCCTGTGGAAGGTGTTGTGGCAGAGGGAGATGTAGTGTCATACGATCCAGAGCGTAGGCGTTATGTGCGTTCGAATGAGGTGCACGATAAAAATATATTTGGCGTAGTGGCACTCGATCCTGCACTCCTCATTACCGATAATGTGGTGGAGGACGATATGGTCCCACTCCTTCGGTTCGGTGAGGCAAGGGTACGTGTCTCTGCAGAGGCGGGAGAGGTGAGACCTGGAGACTATCTTACAAGTTCAAACGTGCCTGGAGTGGCTGTGCGGGCGGACACTAGTGTGCCAGGGTTTGTGCTCGGTATCGCACTCGATGCGTATCCCGGAGTAGGTCTAGTGGAGGAATTTGTTTTACATAATGGAAGCAATGTCAGCATCGGACGCATTCCGGTGTCACTACGTATTGGTGCATACACACCTGAGATGGATGTTGCGACGGGCACCAATACTTTGTTGGCGGGTACGGGTGACATGGAAAAAAGTGTACCGGTAG
This sequence comes from Minisyncoccota bacterium, assembly GCA_041908795.1. GTDB lineage: Bacteria > Patescibacteriota > Minisyncoccia > Phycocordibacterales > UBA12088 > CAYLHB01. The sequence continues at coordinate 848 of JAYRER010000009.1, forward strand.
TGCCGGAGGGTAAGAGTATTCTGGATTTGCTACGTTATCTGATTGCGGCTGCTGTTGCACTCGGGGCGCTCTTTGTTGCGCTGCGCAACTTTGGTGGTTCGCTCTCCGAAAGTATCGCGTCGGTGGGGCGTAATCCGCTTGCAAAAACATACATTCTATCGATGATGTTTTGGAATAGTATGCTTATCATTTTGATCTGTATGGTTGGTTTTGGAATAGGCGCGTTCATTATCATGTATCCTCAATAGTATGGAGTTCACTAACCTAACGCAAAATAACGCAACACTCGAGTCTGTAGGTGCTTCCGTGACATCCACCACCCCCACAGAGGTATTCTATGCGGGTGGGCTACTTTTTGTAATTACAGTTGCTGGCTTTCTTTTGTGGCGTCTCACCCGAAAAAAGTCTACCATTGAGAACATTGTGGCGGCGGAACATAAGGCAAACTCCATCATTGAGGAAGCGGCAGCGGAGGCGCGCACCCTTAGGATTGAGCTTGAACAGGAGCGTGTGAAAGTGCTTGAGAACGACAAACGTGAGCTTCGCCGTGTCGTTGAGGTGTATGGTGATAAGCTAGACCGTGTACTAAAAGAGCTCTCCTACGATATTCAGAAGCAGCACCTCGATGCTACGAAGAACTTTATTACCGCACTTTCCCGTGTGGAGGAACGCGTGAGTGATAGTGGTTCTCAGGCGCAAGAAAGTATGCGTGCTTTCAGCGCACAAGCGGGGGGACTTTTCGAGGTTATGGCCGATGAGGTGGACAATGTGAAGAAGGGTATTCAGCACCTTGCGGTTGCTCTGGAAGAAGCCGCGGCAAACGAGTCCGACAAAAACCTGGAAATTGTCCGTCAGGAGATGAGAAAGATAGGATCACAGACAGCTGCGAGTATCCTTGAGGTGGCCAAAGGGCTAGATGCCATGCTTAAGAAAAATTTGGAGGAGCAATTTGCCGCTATTTCAACCGAGGTGGAAGGCTATCGTCGTGCGCGTCTTGCGCTTGTAGACGAGCGTATCCTCACACTTGTTGGTGAGACGACACAAATCGCACTTGGCAAGCAACTCTCGATGGAGGAGCATGCTGATCTCATCTTGAAAGCGCTCGAAGAGGCGAAGAGTAGTGGTGTGTTTGTGTAACGATACTTTCTAGATTTTATCATGACGCCAAAAGTGATAAGCATTGTCCTCGCAAACACCTACACGGTGAATGACCTCATGCGTCGTTTTGCGCTCCTACGCAATTACCTTGAAGCGAAGCTTTTTGGGGGTCGCGAAGGGGGTTCAATTACTCTTGAGACACTGCTTATGCGTGAGCGAGCAGATGAGGGCGCTGTGGTGGCGCTTAAAGCATGGAATGAGGCGTTTTCGTTTGAGAAGATATCTTTGGAGTCACTTCACGCGATGCTTCCGAGCGTGGAGGAGGATATACGAGGTCTCCCTATACTACGACTCTATACGCCCGTTGAGCTCGATGTTACGCAGACGAATCGTGTGGGTAACTGGGTACGTACGCATCTCGACCCAAATCTTATGCTTGAGCTCCATGTGGACGCGCGTGCGGTTGGTGGATGCGCGTTCGTTTGGCGTGACACCTTCCGCGATTATTCGCTTAGGCATTTTGTGCATATGCGTCGTGAGAAAGTAGTCGCTATGTTTGATAAATATGGATCCATGGGCAACACAGGACGAGGGGCGTGAGATCGGCTTTGTTCGGTCCTCGAAACAGTACCTCCTTACCCTGGAGGGGTTACCGAACGTACGTGTGCACGACATTTTGGAAAACGATGAAGGTGGTCGCTTGCTCGTGACTGCCTTGCATGAGGATACAGTGGAGGCTCTCGCGCTCGATGTACTTGATACGAGACCTGGTGTACGTTTTTTCCTCACAGATCGTCACCGACAACTTTACATCGGGGAGCGTTTGTTTGGGCGCGTAATTTCCGCACTCGGCGCAGTACTCGATGAAAAGGAGCCCCTCCCGCGATCGAACGCCTCAATTGAATTAGAACGCGAAGCGCCGGGTATTATTGAGCGGGCTCCCATCACGGAACAGTTTGTGACGGGCTTACCACTCATTGATAGTGTCCTGCCTATTGGGCGTGGTCAGAGGGAACTCCTCATGGGTTCGGTACGAAGCGGTATAGAGCAGTTTGTTCGCGAAGTGGTACTAAATCAAGAGGGAGGAGATACTGTTACCGTGTACTGTGCACTTGGGAAATCTCCGGGTGTGGTACGTGCTTTTGCCAATGACTTACTCACACCTGATACGGCATCACGCACTATTATCGTTTCAGCGAGTGCACAAGATTTAACACCACTTATCTACATTGCTCCTGCGGTTGCATTCTCTATTGCACGACATTTTGAACGTGAGGGACGACATGTTCTCCTCATCCTCGATGACCTATATACGCACGCGAAGTACCTTCGTGAAATTGCACTCCTTGCTGGGCGGCTTCCTGGGCGTGAATCATACCCGGGAGATATTTTCTACCAACACGCACATCTCATTGAACAGGCAGGGTCGTTCATGGGAGGCGCGACCATTACACTTCTCCCTATACTGCGCACGGACATTGAGGGGTACAACGACCTTATTACCACTAATATCATGGGGACTACTGACGGGCATCTCTCATTCTCACCGTTGTTATTTGCTCGCGGGCACCATCCACCAATAACGGTAGAGGAGTCCGTAACGCGTGTTGGCAAACACACCCAGAGTCCGATAGGAAAACTGCTCGGGGCCGCGATCATTTCAACTCTTTCCGATCTTCGTGCCAACGAGAAGTTTACTCGGTTTGGAGGTGAGCTATCCGAAGCGGTGCGCACAACCCTCATGAGCGGCAGTGCACTCCTCGAGCTCCTTTCCGTGAAGCATGGCACGCACTATGCACTCGAAGCTCAGACCATCGTACTCTCGTTGCCATTCACTTCCTTCACTTCAGGAGACCGTGATGGCAAGTTTTTTCGTGAGCATAAAGAAAAGTTGTACGATGCAGCGACAAGACATAAAAATCTTGAGGACCTTCGACGCGACACGTTGCATGGGACGTCGTTCACAGAGTTCCTTCGTAAGGTTGAAGCGCAACGAAATATTTTTGAACACGTATGCCAACAATAGGGTATCACCAACAACTATTACAAGACTACGAAATAGCTCGTGATATTACGGGTACCTTACGTGACGTGAGTGCTATTGAGTTTAAGAACTTGCGCGAACGATTTGACCGTAATGATAGATTTTACAAAGAACTCGGCGAGCTCTATCATCTGATTTCAAGCATTGCGAAAAAAGAGGGGCGCGGGGAGCTTGTACCAAGTAAAGGAGAAACCCTACATGTGGCCTTTACTAGCAACCACCACTTCTACGGTTCACTCAACAGAACAGTCATTGAGCGTTTTCTTCACGCAACTTCACCTGATGCCAAGTGTCTTATTGTGGGAGAGACAGGGCGTGCACTCTGGAAGCGCATTGGGAAGAAACGTCGTGAGGTGCGGTTTGCGCAGTTTAAAGAAGACGCTCCCTCGGAAGAGGAGGTAAAGGCGTTCTTGACCGCTACAAAACCCTACTACCACGTGCTCGTATATTTTCCAGGCTTCACGTCTGTTCTGCGACAAGATGCAACAGTGCTTGATATCACTTTCTCATCTGAAGAACATGTAAAAGAAAAGGATGAGAGCGATGACACCATGAATTACATTCTTGAGCCCGAAATTGTTAACATGTTTCCATTTTTCGATATGCAAGTTCGCTTTGTTCTTTTTGCTCGCCTTTTGCTTGAAACAGAGCTCGCACGTGTGAGTGCACGACTTGTGCGGATGGACGAAGCCGAGGATAATGCAAAGATATTGTCGCGTCGTGAACAACGTACCGTAGCACGTGAGCGTACCGGAGAAATAAGTACACGCATGCTCAATACGTTTAACGGATTTCTACAATGGCGGAAACTCAACCACTAGTATCAATTGGCCGTGTTCGCTCGGTGCGTGGCCAAATTGTTGGCATCTTATGTGATGGGTCATACCGTCCCAAACCACATGAACTGCTCCACGCAAGAGACGATGCGTCGGTGTGCCTCGAGGTCTTTAAGTATGTTACTGACCGTGACATCGAATGCCTCCTCCTTTCTTCACAAAAAAATATAGCCCGTGGCATGGTTGTTGTTGGAACGGGGGCAGAGATTTCCGTGCCGGTAGGAGTACATACATTAGGGCGCAGTATTGACCTATACGGCGAGCCTGTAGATGGAAAGGGTCCGGTGGAAGGGGATCGCCGTTCTATTCATGCAACCAATGCATCAACGCACACCACCGTTCCAATGGTTACAGAGGCCTTGGAAACAGGCATAAAGGCAATCGATTTTTTTGTGCCAATGCGTAAGGGAGGTTCAATCGTGCTTGTGGGTGGAGCGGGTGTAGGGAAAACCTTACTTATGTACGAGATTGTGAGAAATCTCATCTCCAGTCACGAAGGATACGCGGTATTTGCAGGTATAGGAGAACGAACGCGCGAGGGTCACGAGCTCTTGCGCTGGCTCACCGAAACCAAGGTGCTCGATCGTCTCGTGATGGTACTGGGGAACATTAACAAAAATGCCGCTGTTCGTTTCCGCACCGCATCGTCTGCCGCAGCTCTCATTGAGCATTTTAGGGATGTTGAGCAAAAAAATGTTCTATTTTTTGTTGATAACATTTTCAGGTTTCTACAGGCGGGAAGTGAGCTATCAACTCTTTTAGGCGAGATACCCTCAGAATTGGGATACCAACCAACACTTCAATCAGAAATTGCTCAATTTGAAAGCAGGATAGCAAGCACCGCACAAGGGTACGTAACATCGGTGCAAACCCTCTACCTTCCCGCTGATGAGCTAAATAATCCAAGTGTCGCTTCTGCGCTTCCACACATGGATTCAATAGTCATTCTCTCGCGAGATATTGCTCAACAAAACCGTTTGCCAGCGATTGACTTAGTACGTTCACGGTCAAGTCTTACTGACGAGGCAGTTATAGGAGTATCTCATTACAGGGCGCTCGTTCGTGCTATGGAACTACTTGGGGAGTATGAGAAGCTTGCACGTATTGCTTCGATTATGGGAAAGGACGAGCTCTCATCAGTAAACCAAATAATCTTCGATCGTGGCCAGAAGCTAATTAACTACATGACCCAGCCGTTCCTCAGTGCAGAAGCGCAGACAGGCAAACGTGGAGTGTTTGTAAAAATGGAGGAGACTGTACGTGATGTACAGAGTATCATTGATGGTGCTATGGACACTCACTCGCCGGAGCAATTGCTAAACATTGGTTCATTAGATTTATTGCGTACGACGTAAAAAGATGCAAGAGAATCGCAAAGAAAAGTACAGTCGTCAAGAAGTGCTGAAAACATCGGTATTGAGTTCTGCAAAGATACTTTGGGAAGGTGAGGCTCACTCTGTAAGCTCAAAGAATACACAAGGAGAGTTTGATATACTCCCACAGCATGCTAATTTCATTACACTTGTGAATGACTACCCCGTGCGGATACATGCTGTTGATGGAAGTGAACACTCATTTTCTTTTTCCCAATCTGTTATCATTGTGCAAGCGAACAACGTTAAGATATTTGGAAACATCGAGTAGGTACGGGTAAGCGAGATAACCATATAATAAAACAATTATTTACAATTGTGTTTGACTGGAATTGTGCTGGCAAGTATCTAAGCGTCAACTGACTCTATTAGTACAGAAAATTACCTTTGCTTTATGGATGAACCAATGTTGCATGAATGGTACGTTAAGTTTTTGTACTTTTTAAGTACATTCTAGGTACTGTTGAGTTGATAACAGTAGGATTGCGCAAGAGTACAACTCAGTTTGGATCCATGCTTGGGGTTTTTGAAAGTGAGAGTTTGTTGCCACTGCAGCATACAAATTGTCTCATTACTAGAGGAGTGTGACCTCAGTATGATTCGTACTTTTCGCTTGAAAATTTGTTGAGCAGTTGTCCACACTAAAACTTGCTTTTGTATCTTCGCACGTGACACCTTGCGCGCTACAATGGAGATACGTAAGGGAATACGAACTCGCGAAATGTATAATTTGCGCATAGTATTTTCGTAAATCATGGTTTCCTCGTTAGATCAACAAAACAACAAACGGGGACGTGTGCTCGTGTCAATGCGCGAGGCTGCTAAACGAGCGGGAATAGTACCGGATTATGTAGCACGTATGTGCCGGAAAGGAATACTTGATGGTGATAAGGTGGATGGTGTCTGGTACGTGTATGAGGCATCGCTTGATGCCTTCATTGAGGAGCGAGAAGAGCAACGTCGTTTAAGACGGGAAGAGCTTGCCCGTGTACGTGCGGAAGAATATCAGCGACATAGTGGTACAAAAATAACTGATAGCACCAATGGAGATATCACTCTTGAAGATCGAATATGTGAGAGCGTGGAGGATAAGAAGCAATTTACTCCTTTGATTTCAGGATTCATTAGTCGTGCGCGACGCATGAGTAGGGTACTCCTTTTTGCTACAGTGTTTGCTACGCTCGTGGGTGTGTTGGGACAGACAGGTGTTCCTTTTGAACACTCAAATGGGTGGATCGACAAGGTTGCTGGGGTGGACACGCCATCTGAGCCTTACGTGCTTGGCGACACGCAAACCGCAAGTGTCCTTAGTGCCATTGCACAACCATTTGTGAAAATTGGTGAAGGTATCCGACAACTATTCATTAGTGACGAAAAATTGGCACAGACTTCACAGCAGCAAAACAATTCCTCGCAACGTGCGGAACGATTGATCGAAGAAACTGCCACTACTCAAAGTGTACCCAATGAACAAGCGCTTTCGAGTGCCCGTGGATTGGAGTCCGCGTCAAATTCAGGTGTGGGACGACCGCTTGTAAGTGGAACATCTTCCACCACACGTCTTTTTAGTATTGGGTCGGACGTCTTGGTACAAAGGAACCTCGAAGTGCGCGGGCCCTCGCGTTTTCGAGGTTCCGTCGAAGTGGGCTCTGGTCTTACGGTTACCGGCTCTGGTTCTATTGCGGGTGCGTTCCGTTCGGGAGCTGCGTCACTGGGTGATCTTACGGTGCGCGGCGATACGGATGTGGATGGCCAGCTTTCTGTGGTCGGTGATGCGTCAGTGAGTGGCGATCAAGTGGTTGCCCGCAATTTTACTGTGACGGGAACCACCACGTTGGTTGGCTCTACGATAATACAAGGCGGGCTTGATGCAATAGGTGGCATTACGACAGGTGGAGCAACTATTGATACACAGGGAGGGTTGGTATTTGCCCGCAATATTATCAACAGCATTGTGGCGGGGAGGAATATTCGTATTGACTTAACCGACCCACTGAATCCCGTCATCTCAGCACGCACGTCAGGAGGTGGCGGTGGAGGGAGTGCGGGCGTCCAGTCGCTTCAGGGACTCACTGGGGCACTTACATTAAGTGCTGGTGCTGATATTGCAATCTCAGGCCTCACATTTGATGTTGTGTCGACCCTCGCAAGTGTGCGAGCGCGCGGCGGATGTTTTGATTGTATAGATGATATTGATGTCTCAAATATTCTCACCATTGCAGGAGGTTCGATAGACGGTACGCCAATAGGTTCCACTACACCCTCGACAGGCGTTTTCACTTCTGTAGGTATAGGTACTTCCTCACCTTCTGACCTCCTCTCCATTGTTGGGGCAGTCTACCTCGATGATGTCTCCGCCCCACTTAATTCAGGAAACCGTCTCTACAATAGTGGTGGTACGCTCTACTGGGCGGGGAATGTGATTGCTGCCGCAGGTGTGGGGAATTGGACGGAGATTGCTGGAAATGTGTATCGCTCCACAGGAAATGTGGGAATCGGAACTTCTTCACCCTATGCGCGACTCTCTGTGGTGGGTGATGTGGTTGCCTCGAGATTTGTGGCCACTTCAACCGCCACATCATCATTCTTCAGAGGTATTGACGTGCTTGACGGCTGCTTTTCGATAAACGGTGTGTGCATAAGTGCCAGCGGTATCACTTCACTGAATGGGCTTGCTACTTCAACACAGTTTTTTGCGACAACAAGTGACACGAATGTTTTGCTCTCGATTATTTCGACTGGACAGACACACACCATTATACCTGGCTGGCAAGGTGTTCTTGCGGGGGTGCGTGGAGGTACCGGTCTCTCTACAGTGCTTGCAAACCAACTCCTTGTTGGAGGAGTGGGGGATACGTGGACGCAGATCTCCACCTCGTCGCTTGGGTTGCCGACGGTGCAAGACCTCGGCAATTACCTCGCGCTTTCCGCATGGTATGGCACGACCACGGACGCACTCGATGAAGGTGTGACCAATCTTTACTATCGTAACGATCGAGTCGCCACGTACATCAATAGTTCAAGTTCCATCCCTTCAGTGCCTGGAAATGGTGTTGATACGGTTCTTACGTGGAACGGATCGCGTTGGATCGCAAGTGCTACTTCTGTACTTGCGATCGCCCTTACCGATACCACAGGCACACTTTCAGTGACGCGCGGAGGTACGGGTGTCACTGCAACACCTCAATATGGTGAGCTTTTGGTGGGTACAGGCACCGGATACACCCTCACCGGCACCTCAAGCTTGGGACTCGGGAACAACACCTTCCTCGGTCTCCTCGACACCCCCAACACATACTCCCAAGGTCGCATCCTCTTTGAGGGCGCAAGCGCGGTCAGTGACGACGCGAACTTCGTCTTCACCAATGGCAATCTAGGGCTAGGCACCTCATCCCCCTATGCACGACTCTCTGTCGCCGGAGACGTGGTTGCCGCATCCTTCCTCGCCACTTCCTCAACCTCCACATTCGCAGGTCTCCTCACCACCTCTCTTCGCGCAGACAGCGCAGTTGTGACCGGCTCTGCAAGTACCACGAAC
>JAYRER010000010.1:0-8758 GCA_041908795.1 Minisyncoccota bacterium
TGCCGTCCCAACACTCGTGCAATGTGGGTAACATTACTGCGCCCTGCGAGCAGGAGACCTATGCGCTCTCGCTCGCGTATATCGATGTGTGTGTACATATGTACCTATACTACCGTGCAGTTCAAAGTTGAGAGCAGCCAATTTTATGTTTCGGCAATATGCTATTTCGTGTCTTTGAGCATGTACGTACTGCCAATTCCGAGTAAAAGGATGGTCGCGAGCACGTACCAAAGCCCAACAACAGGGAACATGGAGAGTATAATGGTGGCAAGTAATGGACCCACAATGTAACTTATCGGCTGGAGCATACGAAAAAATGTCACAAGATCAGCATCAGTTCCTTGAACATGTTTGAAAAAATACGACTCAGTCATAATTTCGATAAGTGAGGCGCCGATTCGAGAAAAGAGGAGTATGAGGGTCCAAAGTAAAAATGAAGTACCAAGCGGAAGTGCGAAGAGTGCGGTACCAATGGCGGCGATGAGGAAACCTGCCGCGAGAAGTTCTTTTTCACCGAAATACTTATCTGCGAGTCTACCAGCGGGTAACTCCATGAGCAGGTAGGGGAGAAGAGCGATTGAGAGCATCACACCCACTGCTGACCACGAGAAACCGACCTCCTCGTGGAGGTAAAGAGGAAGGTATATGACCATGAACGAGAAAAAAATTCTCATGATAAAGTGCGCGCTCACAATATTGAGCAAATCATGGTTACCCCACAGAGTACGTAGGGTCTTCACAATGTGCAATCGCCGATAGAATGGATCACGAAATGATCGAAATGCGAAGACAACAAGGAAAAAAAGCGGCACCAGCAGTGTGCACGCAACAAGGTAGACGATATGGTAACCCCCACTCGCCTCAACAAGAAGTCCGGCAGCAAGCGGCGAGAGAACGAGCGCAAGATTTGTGGTGGTGAGTAAAAGACCTCGAACGGTACCGGTACCTTGCTCGTCAGTCATGTATGTTTCAGTGAAAATGTCGAGCCCAAATATGAGAAGCGACGTGAGTGATGAGTAGGTCGCAAACGCAACAAGCGTTATCCCCAAAGGTCCACCCCACCAGAGCGAAGCGAGTGCGCACGCTTGGAAAAATATGAGCCCGAGCATAAGTCGGTACACACCCACGCACGAAAGGAGAGCCGAGGTAAGGAAGAATGAAGCGAGAGACACTACCGCAGCAAGAATATAGGTGACGCTCACCACTTCCGCGTTGCCATTAAGTCGCTCCTTAAGATAACTTGAATTGACGTACAATCCGAGGTAGGTATGAAATGCAATGAAGAGATTGGCAAGTAAGACCCTTGAAAGTGAGGCGTTTGAAGTGAGCGATCGAATTGAAAGCATCATATAGAATCACTATACCACGGCACTTCATTGTGCTTCATTTAGGCATGCCACCGATGTACCTAGTAAGCACTCGTATTGATGCACCAATGGCACCTTATGTACATGATTGATCAAATGCCGAGAACGACCGGAATCACAATGGGACGCTTATTGGTCTTCTGGAGGAGGAAACGCGCCACCGACTCGGTGATACTGGAACGCACAAACTCGAAGTTGACAGGGTGCATTCCCTTCGTACTCTCTTCGATGGCTTTTTTTACAATGAGTCGCGCCTGACCAAGAAGGTCCTGACTCTCGCGCAGGTACACGAACCCGCGACTAATAATATCAGGACTCTTTCGCAATTCGCCGGTTTTTGCGTTCACTGTTGCAATAACCACGAACATGCCATCTTGTGCAAGGGTTTTTCGGTCGCGAATGACCACATCCTGAACGTCACCGACAGATAGACCATCAACCATGACAAGTGAGGAAGGTGCTTTTTCAGTGTGCACTAACATTTTGTTGCCCTCTAGGAAGTCCACAATTGTACCGTTGTCAGGAATTACCACACGCTCTTTCGGGAATCCTGCATCTACATTTGCTTGCGCATGACATCGAAGCATCGAATGGAATCCGTAGCCGGGCATAAAAAACTCAGGGTGCACTTGCTCACGAATCCACACAAGCTCGCCCGTGTTGCCGTGACCTGTTGAGTGTACGTCGCTCGCGCGATAATGAATGATGCGAGCCCCGTGACGATATAGATTGTCTTTAAGCTTTTGAACGGAAATTTCGTTTCCGGGAATAACCGAACTTGAGAGAATGATCGTATCTCGCTCATTAAGGTTGATGAAACGGTGCTTGCCAGAAGCGATGCGCATAAGCGCAGCAAACTCCTCACCTTGTGCACCTGTCGCAAGGACAACCACACGATCCGCCGGGTAATCGCCTATCTGCTCGGTGCCTATCATGGTATCCGGCTTTACGGTAAGCCGCCCTGAGAGTTTGGCTATTTCGATGTTGGTGCGAATGGAGCGACCCTCGGTTACCACTTTTTTGTTTAGTTGTTCAGCGACACCTATGATGTGGATCATGCGCTCGAACTGACTCGCGAATGTACCGATAATGATGCGGCCCTTCGCTTCCTTCATGATATCTCCAATAGTCTGGTGTACCACTTTCTCGGGAATGCTGAAGCCTGATTTTTCAGCATTTGTACTGTCCGCTATGAGGAGAATGTTGTGTGCCTTTCCTATCTCTCCCCATGTCTTTTTCTCGCGTGCCGAAGGGGTGCCGTCATCGTGTTCGAGTTTGAGGTCACCTGAAATGACGATATTGCCGTGTGGTGTCTCAATTGACACACCACAGGAATCACTTATTGAGTGGGTGACAGGGAAGAAACGCACCGGTGTGCTACCCACCGTAATGCGACTCTCTCGCTCAACGACTCGCACGTCTGGTTTCGGAAGATGTGGGAACTCTTCCTGCCGCTTTTTTATGAGTAGCGCCGTCACCTCGGTGGCATACACAGGTGGGTTGCCAATGCGCTCTAGCACATAAGGGAGCCCTCCAATGTGATCAAGGTGACCGTGTGTGATGACGACCGCGCGCACTTTTTCAAGTCTATCTTCTATGTATTTTGTATTCGGGAGGACGTAGTCTATACCGGGCGACTCCTCGTCACTAATGAACTGAAAGCCCGCATCTACCACAATAAGATCTTCGGGGGTTTCAACCACCAGCATGTTTTTTCCGACTTCTTCAACACCACCAAGTGGTACGACGCGCACACTGTTTGGAGACAGGGAAGGAAGTACGGGTCCATTCTCATCTTCGGTACGCTTGAGGTGACGAAACGGTGCTGTAACCTCACGACGACGCTGAGGATACGAGCCCGTCTGGCGGCGCGGAGTGCGCGATGCGGGGGGGCGTGCAGCTCCGCCACGAGGGTTGGACTGCATGGTTGACCGCCCTTTTCTCGTCACACCCCCTCTGGTAGTCGGGGCGCGACCGCCGGTAGAAGTAGGGGGTACCGGCTTTGGCTCCGCATCAAACGCATGAAGTGTGCGTATCGGCACGCGTCTGCGAAATCCGCTTTTCTTACTTGGCGCGCTACGGCGCCCCGGTTGTTCGGTCATGAATCACGTGTGTTAGTACATTGGTAATCGTCTTGTACCACTCACTGCACTCGAATCAGAGTAAGATTCGATGAAAGGGGCGGCACCAAGATCGGAGTAACGTTGCACCTAACGTAGCACACATGTTGTGATATATGCAAGTAGTAGGACTTGGAACATACACCACCCTGTGCATAACTTGGTGTGTGAAGTCCTCCAATATGGAGGAGTACTGGTATACTGATGTGTATACCAGTAACTAACTTCGTATGGCTCTACGTGTCGCCATCAATGGGTTTGGGCGCATTGGACGCGCATTTATACGGATCGCAACGCTACGCAGTGAGATAGAGGTTGTTGCGGTTAATGATCTCGGTGAAGTAGACAATCTCATCTACCTCCTAAAGTATGATTCCGCATACGGAGCACCACCGTTTGAAGTGACTGGTAAGCACGTTGACTGGCGCACGTTCCTTGTGGCTGACGGTAGGGAAATACCTGTATACAAGGAAAAGGACCCGAGCAAACTCCCATGGAAGGACCTTAATGTAGACGTGGTGGTAGAGTCATCTGGTGCGTTCAACAGCTTTGAAAAAGCAAAATCTCACCTCACCGCGGGAGCGAAGCGAGTGGTCATCACCGCACCGGTCAAAGATGAGCCTGTGGGAGTCCGCGGCGCCACCGTACTCCTTGGTCTGAACGACGACGCACTAAAGGAGTGCGATATCAGTGCTACCGCATCGTGTACTACCAATGCTGCTTCACCTGTAATTGAGATTCTTCACGAGTCTATTGGTATCGAGAAAGCATTGCTCAATACAGTACACGCCTACACCGCTACCCAAGCAATGGTGGATAGTCCGGACGCGAAAGACTTTCGCCGCGGACGTGCGGGTGCACAAAATATCGTACCTTCAACAACCGGCGCTGCTGACGCAGTTACACAAGTCATCACTTCGCTACGCGGAAAGTTTGACGGCATCGCAATGCGAGTACCTGTCATTACCGGCTCAATAGCGGATGTGACATTCCTTGCGAAGCGTGACACCTCAGTCGAGGAGGTGAACGGCATCCTTCGGCAAGCCGCAGGCGATGAGCGTTGGAAAAAGGCTTTTTCGGTTACTGATGAGCCCATCGTCTCGTCCGACATTGTGGGCAAGCCTTACGCCTCGATTGCCGATCTCGCCCTTACTAAGGTGGTTGGCGGCAACCTGGTAAAGGTTTGTGCATGGTACGATAACGAAATGGGGTACGTCTCAGCACTTTTGGAGCACGTGCTTGTTACGGGCTCACACATTCCACGATGAATACAGTAGTGTTTGCATCCGACCATGCTGGGTTTCATCTGAAAGAGTATCTAAAGCAAGTCGTTGCTGATCTTAAGTTTGAGGTGCTAGATGTTGGTGCGTTTGTGTTTGATGAGAACGACGACTATCCTGACTTTTGTGCACAGGCAGCGGCTATGGTTGCCGCTGACCCTGACACAGTACGTGGCATCATCCTCGGCGGATCAGGGCAAGGTGAGGCGATGGTTGCGAACAGGTTTCCCGGGGTCCGCGCAGTGGTGTACAACGGCGAGTCCTGCGGAAATCACCAAGAAATTCTCGATGAAATTACTCTCTCCCGCGTGCACAACAACGCAAATGTACTCTCGCTTGGTGCGCGGTTCCTCACAGAGCAAGGGGCGCGAGACGCGGTTATCCGTTGGCTTACCACTGAGTTTCCTGCAGAAGATCGCCACCTACGTAGGGTCAAAAAAATCGACTCCGTGAAAATCTAAGCTACTTACCTCAACCATGTCCGGGCACACTATTATTCCCGCCATACTTCCTGAATCGTTCGATGATCTCCGTGAAAAAGTTACGTCCGTGCATGGTAGTGCACGTAGAGTGCAAGTGGATATAGCCGACGGTACGTATGCAAAAAAAAAGACTTGGCCGTACAATGCTAAAGACGTTAACCATTTTGATGTCCTACAAAAGGAAGACGAGGGTCTACCCTACTGGAAGGAGTGTGATTACGAGATTGACTTTCTTTTACGTAACCCTGTTCAGCATTTTAATGAATGGGTACGGGCAGGGGCTATGTGTTTCATTGTTCATGCAGAAGTTACAAGTGATGTAACAGATATCATTGAGCGTTGCGCGGCGGCGGATATTGAGCTTGCGATAGCAACGCTCCCCAAAAGCCCCCTTGATCTTGTGGCACCGTGGATTCCACACGTATCTTTTTTGCAGGTTATGGGTAACGACATCATAGGAGAACAAGGCAGAGAGCTTCAAAACGAAGCTGTGGAAAAAGTTGCAACACTTCATGAGCAGTATCCGGAACTTACACTTGGTGTGGATATAGGCGTAAACCACAGGACACTACCGCTTCTCATTGAGGCGGGGGCAAGCCGTTTTGCGGTTGGCTCGACACTTTTTACTGCTTCGGAGCCACGCCGGGTGTATAATGAGATTGTGAGATTGTGCATTTAGACCAATGGATGCCTTATTAGCAATACACGCCATGTTGATTACCTGATCTATGGAACCTATACATTTTCAAGAAAAACCAACGACACTTAGTGACGTATTTAGCAATATCACGCCGGTTGTTCGACTGATCATTTTTTCAAAAGTACGAACTTGGCTAGGCACACTGTTGCTCATTAGTTATGCGGTCTGGATGTGTATGCAAATAATTTGGACGGCCGAAAAAGTTGAAGACGGCAATACCATGATATTGTGGTCATCAGTTGGTAGAGAAGTTCTCATGTATGCCCCTACTGAGAACGAACTTGATGATAGTTACGAGTAACTTCGTAGTACCAAGTAACCATGCGTAGAGAAGCCAATTTTGTTCTTCGTGGTAGTATGGAACTGGCTATTTGCACTTAAAATTAGTATTTATATAGGTTTATGAATAAAGTAATGTTTTCAGTATCAGTATTTTTATTCAGCTTTTTGCTAGTGGGAAATTGGGCATTTGCGCAAACAGCCACCACCACAGATCTTGTTAGTCCTGATTCCCTGTTCAGAGAGATAACTGCCGATAGTTCGGAGGAATTCACAATGTGTGGAATCTACAGATCAACCGCTGACGTCCCCAGTGGCTACGGTTCTCCTTTTGATATCATCACAAATCCGCTTAAATTGCTACTCAATGTGCGTTGTACCGATTCCTCTGTTGCATTCGTGGCGGGAACAGGAGCTTCTGATCAATACGTGTACAGTTTGGGATACGTCTACACACATGGAATATGGCAACCAATACGACTTAGCGGGCCGGCGTCGCGTGAAAATGGCACATGGTTTAAGGGCATAGCGGGCGGAAAGCTATATGTAGGTGAGAGCGATATGAAACGGTTTAAGTGGGTAGCGGCCTACGTGTGTTCCTATGATCAAGAAGCAGAAAGGTGGAAGTGTGGTTGTCGCGACGCGACGTGTACGACGAGCGGCTGGAACTTGCAAATGTTTGCGAGCTACTAGGTGCCTGCAGTGGGAATCATATTTTTACAACACACTGCCCCACATGCGTTACGTGGGGCAGTGTGTTGTTTGATTTGAAATGAGAATGAGACTCAGTTAGAGCTGTGTCGGTTTATAGTCAGCAGGTGCCATTCTCAAATACCCCTCTATTTTATCCCTTGTAAGTAAACCTTCCTGTGCTCCAATGTACTGTACAACGGACATGGAATTTATGGGTGCCCATGAGAGCGCGGTGGGCACATCAAGGCCTAGTGCGAGTCCTGCGGTAAATGTGGACGAGAACGAATCACCTGCGCCCGTACGGTCTACCGGTGGCGCGGGGTCAGGATACATGGGCATATGCCAAATCACCTCATCCGACAGTACATACGCACCGCGTGGACCGTCGGTAATGACAGGCATTTTTGGTCCAAGTTCACGCATACATCGAAGAAGCGTTGGGATGTCGGATTCTTCTTTTGCAAGAATGCGCACTGCTTCTTCTTTGTTGCAAAAAAGCAGTTCGGTTTGTTCATATATATCTTTGAGCGTCTCGTGACCGAGCTGGATCTGAAAACTGCCTGGCTGAAACGCGAGCTTCACTCCAGGATGCTCACGCACGTAGCGTGCGATTTCGTGATGATAGGGAAGAGAATGTTCGCCCACCGACGAAAAGTACAGCCACTTTGGAGTGCCCATGTCGGGCACACGATACTCATACGTTTCGTGTTTAATAAGGATGGTTCGCTCAGGTCCGTACCGAAGTACATAGTGGTGATTCGTCTCTTTCCCTACCTGTACATCAATGAAGCTCACATCAAGCCCCTCTTTGTCTCTAAGCCACGAGAGTATCTCTTGTCCTCCCTCATCGTCCCCAATATCAGCCACTAACGCCGCCTTGAGGCCTAAACGGTGTGCGGACACGGCTGCATTCGGGCTGTTTCCGACGGCAGGAACGTTGATTGCACCCTTGAATTCAAGCTTGTCACCAAAGTACATTGAAAGAACATCTCGCCCGGAAAGGTCCTTTGTAACAATCGCACTCTCTTTCTTGAGTTCGATGAACTCATCAGTGGTGACATCGCCTATAGCAATGAAATCGTACTCGCTCATGTGGAATTGTTAGGATAACATTTGTAGTTTACCTTGTCCTTGCCATTTGAGAAAACATCGGTATACTGGTGCCACTATGGAACTTATCCTGGAATTCAAAAAAAGGGATGCAACCGGAACCCTTGAGAGTAGACGACTACGTGAGTCGGGAAGGGTTCCCTGTATCATCTATGGTCGCAAGCACGAAGCGACGCCAGTGAGCGTCGACGCGGCATTGTTTGGTAAAGTATATCAAGCATCGGGCGAGTCAACAGTGGTAACACTCACTGGTGCTGGAGAAAACCTTGAGGTGCTTGTAAATGAAGTCACCACAGACCCTGTGAAAGGAACTTTTGTGCATGTGGATTTCTACGCTATCGAGAAAGGACAGAAGGTCGAGGTGGAAGTGCCACTTTCCTTTGTGGGAATTTCTCCCGCAGAGAAAGAGCTTGGGGGTACACTCATTAAAGTCATGCACGAGCTTACCGTTGAAGCGCTCCCCAAAGACTTGCCTCACGAAATCGCGGTGGATGTCACAGTACTTAAAACATTCGAAAACCAAATCCTAGTACGAGATCTTCCACTCCCACCAGGCGTTTCCGCAGTAACAGACATCGAAGAAGTGGTTGCACTTGTGCAGGAAGCCCAGCAAGTAGAAGAAGGAACGGCACCTGCCGACTTTAGTGCAATTGAGGTTGAGAAGAAGGGTAAGGAGGAAACAGTTGAGTAACTTCAAGGACGAAGAAGCTGACGAAGCTGTGACAAA
>JAYRER010000011.1:0-3354 GCA_041908795.1 Minisyncoccota bacterium
CAGGCCCCGCAACACGTGAGAACAAGCGACCGTAAGGTCGCTTGTTCGTGTACGTGTACGTGGGCAGAACGGTGCCTCAATGTGATTGAAATAACGTGCTGCCGCATACGTCTGATACACTATAGGTATGAAGATTATTTCACTACTTTTTATTGGGTTACTGGTGCTTCCGTATGGGGCGCTGCATGCCCAAATGTTGGGTCGCTCCGCAGTAAAGGATACGAAGGCGGATGTACCGTGGGTCATGGCTTACTACGTGGGCTATCAGAACGGGTACCTCAAGCCAAAAGACGTGGACTACTCGCTCATGACACACATTGTGGTGGGGGGAGTGGGTATTGAAGCGGATGGCTCGCTCGATGAGCACTGGCACCTCCCGAATGGGGACGGGAAAGCGATGGCCCGTGACGTGGTGCGTCGAGCACAGCGCGCCGGAGTGAAGACACTCGTCTGGCTCGGGGGGCCGAACGAAGAGGACAAATTATTTGCCGCCACCGACAATAAGGTACGAAAGACCACCGTGGACAACATCCTCGCACTTGTTGATAAGTATGGGTTTGATGGGGTGGATATCGACTGGGAGCCGGTACGTGCGAAAGACGAGCCACGTCTCCTTGCGCTCGTGAAGGACCTTCGGGAGGCGCGACCCGACCTCCTCATTACGGTGCCCGTAAACTGGGTGCCGCTCACCATTGCGGGAAAGAAAGACCTTTCCATGTATGCGGAGCTTGCGACGCACGTAGACCGCCTCTTCATCATGAGCTACTCCATGTCGGGCTCGTGGAGCGGGTGGCGTACGTGGCACAGTTCGGCACTTTATGGGGCTACGCTCACCACGCCAAGTTCTGTAGATTCTTCAGTGATGGCATATCTCAAGGCAGGTGTGCCAAGTGAGCGTTTGGGTATTGGGGTGGGGACCTATGCGACGTGTTTTACCTATCCCGTCAAAAAGCCTAGCACCGCATACCCGAAAGGGTACTCTCCCGCGAATACGACGGTTATGAGTACGCGAACCATGATGGACGACTACTACAGTAAAAAGTACGAGAAGTGGGACGATAGAGCGAACGTTCCCTACCTCTCATTCAACAAAGCACGTGGCGCGAACAAATGCGGCATGATCTCCTTTGAGAATAAACGTTCGCTTGCGGAGAAAGCCCGCTACGTGAACGAGCAAGGCCTTGGGGGTGTGCTCGTGTGGAACATCGGTACCGGCTACTTTCCTGAGGCGTCGCGAAGCAAGCGGCACGACCTCCTTCGAGCGGTCTTCGAAACGGTGGACCGATGAATGTGATACAATGGCGGGTATTAGCGGGTAATACTTGTGTATGAGTCACATGGTTCGCATCTTTCTTTTTCTAGTAGGCCTCGTTGCCGCGGGAATTGCGGTCGCGGTCTTACTCGAGGTCGTTCCTTTTGAAGCGGCGCAAGAAATGGTGGTACGGGGGGCCGGTGTGGTTGGGGTAGTGTTTCTTGTTGCGCTTCTCGGCGCAGTCCTTTTTAAAGGTGACAAATAACCTCTTCAGTAGCTTTCGCATTTTGAAAGCAGGCCACTCCGTGGTAGGGTTTTTGCTATTGCCGGTGTAGCTCAGGTAGTTAGAGCATGGGACTCATAAACCCAAGGTCGAAGGTGCAAGTCCTTCCACCGGCACAGAGCGAAGTAATGTGCCGTAGAGAGTGTGCCTTCGCACACTGTGTGAGGACTTGCAAGCCGGAGCCGCTACTTTGTGGTGGTGAGAAGGTGACGGGGAGGCGGGTAGAAGCAACTACGCCGACACCTACCGTCTATCAGATATCCACATGGAATTCTAGTATTTGCACAGTGCAAATACTAGAATTCAAGTATACTGTTGGAATGGGTAGAAGAATTCGAGAAGAGAGCAATGTGCGCACCCTTTTCAAAATCGGGGGAGGGAGGAGCTATGCGGTGACGCTTCCGGTGGAGGTCATTCGGGCGTTCAAGTGGCAAGACAAGCAAAAACTTCAGCTTACGATTGATGAAAAGCGTACGCGCATTGTGATTGAAGATTGGAACAGGTAGTCTTGCGTTTCGGCAAAAAAAAGATACTATTTGTACCTGTTTGCGGTCGTAGCTCAACTGGTTAGAGCACCCGCCTGTCACGCGGGAGGTTGAGGGTTCAAGTCCCTTCGACCGCGCATATGCAAAAAGCCCTTCGGGGCTTTTTGCATACCAGTGCCATGAGTTTGGAGGGATTGACACAAAGATAAACTAAAGATAAACTACAACACATGAAAACCGTCACAAAACAGAAACATATCATAGGCCTTAAAGACCTCCGTGAGAACATGGAGACGTACATCACCCGTGTGCGCAAGGGTGAGTCACTGACTATTGTGCGACGAAGTGAGCCTATATTTCGTATTACCCCTGTAGACGCTGATGACGATACTGGATGGGAGACTGTTATTGATTTTACAAAGATACGCAAAGGAGGCGTTCCTGCGGAAGAAGTGCTGGCCGCAATCAGGAACATACTTGCAGAGTAGCATATGGACCGCTTGAGCAAGGAGCTACGAAAACTTTCACGCAAGGAACTGGAACGGATACGTGGCGTACTCGAGTCTATCAAAACAGGTGCCATTGACACGCTTCAGGTAAAACAAATGCGTGGTTTTGCCAATACCTACCGAGTACGCGTCGGAAGGCTGCGGGTTGTGTACGAAGTGTTGCAAGATGGAACAGTCAAACTACTCGTGGTACGCAAGCGGGACGACAATACGTATCGAGATTTTTGAGCCATCTTTCAACCGGTGGAATTGGGAGTAGTTGCCAGTGCGTCACGCTTCGCCATCCTACGTACCTTACATCCGCAAAAAACTATCTCACCCTGGCCCCAACTGCGTCTACGATACCGCGCAAAGACAGAAATCATCTAACCTCTTGGATTTTTGTGTATATGTCGTACAATCAACGTATGTCCTTGCTCCTATATCTAATGAATCCCCTAAACTGGATTAGAGCGTTCAATGTGCTCAATCTTCGTCGTGGGTGGCAGTTCTTTTCACTGGGCTGGTTGCTACTCATAGCAGGCAATTTCACGATAATGTTCGGTGTTAGTCAGGAGCTGTTTGATACAATCAGGTTTTACTATGCACCGCTACTTGCAGTACTGTTGCTCGTCATTGGTACAACAGTTGCGTCCAGGGTAGCTCCATGGTTACGTCGCGTTTCGGTTATCGTCAATAGCTTGGTTGGCTGCTCTCAACTTTGAACTGCACGGTAGTATAGGTACATATGTACACACACATCGATATACGCGAGCGAGAGCGCATAGGTCTCCTGCTCGCAGGGCGCAGTAATGTTACCCACATTGCACGAGTGTTGGGACGGCA
>JAYRER010000012.1:0-15027 GCA_041908795.1 Minisyncoccota bacterium
GAGAAACCCGATTTCCTGCTTTATTTCTTCTATCTCATCTTCATACTCTTCCGTCGCATCTTTGCCACCCGATTCGAGCATCCGGACGGTGTAGAGCGCTTGAAGCTCATCCACTTGCGCATCAATTTCATCAAGCTCATAGAGCATATCGATAACGATATACTCCTCATCGGTTCGTAAATGTACCTGTTTCATAGTGTGATGGTGTATCTAGTAACTCACCGTGCGCTCGACCTCCGCATAGACTCATGCTACCGACTGCCACGTGAAATAATAATGAACTATTGGTTCGTACCCCCACGCATAAGCCGAACAAAAAACGTCGTCACATCAGTATGCTCCGAGGTAAACCAAATCGAACCACCCATTTTTTCTGTGAGTGAACGTGCGATGTAAAGACCCAAACCCGTTCCGTCCTCTGCCGCTTCCTCAGCATTGTCGGCTCGAAACAACTTTGAGAAAATACGTTGCCGTTGATAGGCGGGAATACCACGCCCATGATTGCTCACTGAAATAATGTGCCCACTTGGCAGTTCTTGAACCTCAACGGTCACCGCAGTATTGCTAAAGCTGTACTTCACTGCGTTTGAGAGCAGATTGTCGAGCACCACCTCAACAAGCCGGGGATCGGCACGAGCGAAAAGTGGCGCCTCCGGTTTACGATACACAACTGTGAGCGACTTCTCACCCAAAAGTCTGCTGTTATCAGTTATCACGGTATCCACAAGGACTCCTATGTCAACATCGGAAAATGTTGGTTCAACGGAGCCCATTTCGATGCGTGAAGCATTAAGTACTGAATTTACGAGCCTCTGCATACGTCGTGAGGCGTGTGCGATTTCCTTAAGGTGAGCCTCGATTTCCTCCGGTATAGAACCTGCATAGTAACGATCAAGGATCTCTAAATTGAGCGAAATGATAGAAAGCGGTGTGCGCAACTGATGCGACGCGAGAGAAATAAACTCATCTTTCGCGCGTCGCACCTCCAGCTCTGCGGAGCTGTCCCGAAAGACCGATACCGCCGCCACCGTCTCGCCACTACTTATGACGGGCGCAACGGTTACAGTAACGGGAAATCTTATCCCTGTTTTACGATTCACGAAGAACAGAAGTTTATCGGTGGTGCTGTACTCTATGGTTTCGCGTGCACGTAGCGCCTCGCTTATCGGCCGTTCAGACTCCGCTACCGCCACACCGTATTCATCTTCCAGTCGCACCACCTCCCCGAGTGGGCGTCCGATAATATGCGTTCCCTCGAGGCCAAGCACTTCGCGTGCACGCGGATTCATGAGGAGTATACGGTACTGCTTGTCGACTACATACAATCCTTCACCTATACTTCTAAGCATCGCTTCATGTTGTGCGGTACGATCGTGGAGCTCTCCGATGCGCGTACGTATCTCTGTGAAAAGCGAATCGAGCGCGGTCCGAAGTTCACTAAAAGATACGTCGCTTCCCGGAATGGTCGTCGCACCAACAAGGTCTCGTTTTACGAGATTGTCACATAACGTTGCAAATACGTGACACTCTCTCTCAACCATGCTTCGTGACATCGTTCCTTTGGTACGTATTTTCAGGGGGCGGTGAGAGCGAATCATATGAAAATCGACATAGCAACGTACTTTATGAGAGCGACTATAAATATCGAGGGTACACGACCATGCATGAACCCAACATGAAGAAATCACTATAAAGTAATTATAGCTTCATGTATTCTTCATACATGAGCATGTACCTTCAAAAGTACGAAAAGCACATTATGCGAATACTCCTTGTTGAAGATGAAGAACGTATTGCATCAGCCGTCAAAAAGGTGCTTGAACTTGAGGGGTACGCGGTGGACTGGGTTGCTGATGGTCTCAAAGCTGAACAACGAATTTTGATGTACCGCAATGAGTACGATGTGGTTATTCTCGACCTCATGTTGCCTGGAAAGCAAGGGAAAGATATTTGCAAAACGGTACGCGGGGACGGGGTCAGTATGCCCATTCTCGTGCTTACGGCAAAAGATATGGTGGATGATAAAGTGTTTCTTCTTGATAGTGGAGCAGACGACTACCTTGTGAAGCCATTTGCGTTTGAGGAGCTCCTCGCACGACTTAAAGCACTCTTACGAAGACCTCGTGAATCGCTCCCCGTTGAGCTCACAGTTGGCACTATAGTACTGGATACTAAAACAAGAACCGCCACCTCACAGGGTAAAACGATGAAGCTTACAGCGAAAGAGTATGCACTTCTTGAGTACTTCATGCGCCACCCAGATGAAGTTGTAGATCGTGAAACAATTCTCGATCACCTGTGGGGCTTTGACTTCGACTCATTCAGTAATGTTGTGGACGTACACTTGAAAAACCTGCGAAAAAAGATTGACAGGTATCGAGGAAAAGAAGTTCTGGAGACAGTGCGAGGTATGGGCTACCGTCTAAACTCCGTCTACTAAGCATACTGTTGTAGCTTCCTCACAAGCTAATCGGGAGGTTTTTTCTGCCTTTAATATAAGGTAGTTTGTTGTTGGTGAATTTGCCTCCATCAACTAAACCCTTGTACGCATTCCCGAAGCACTTCTGCGTGCTACCGTATGGCGACATCTACAAATTATACTTTCTCAACACATTCGTCCTCGTGGAGCACACTACGTTCTATATGCATTTTGTTTGCATAGATATCCGCAAGTGCAACAAGTATGCCAAAAACCAGCGGTCCGATCAGAAAGCCCGACACCCCAAAGAACGCGAGCCCGCCTAGTACGGAAAGAAAAATAAGGAGCGGGTGGATGGAGACACCTCGCCCAATAAGCTGAGGTCTAAAAATATTGTCCACGAGCCCAACCACTAAAAAGCCCCATAGCGCAAAAAGTACCATCAGTGCGAATTGTCCCGTCACAAGGAGGTAAAGCGCGGCGGGTAAAAAAACAATCCCTGTACCCACACTAGGAATTACCGCTCCCACCGTCGCCACCACACCCCAGAGTACCGGGTTGGGAATACCCACGACCCAAAGCGCAAGGCCGGTGAGCGCTCCCTGTAAGAGCGCAATGAGGAGTGTTCCACGAATAAGTGAGTGTACCACTTGGTCAAGGCGCCGAAGTACCTCCTCATCCGATTCATCGGTAAGGGGAGAAAACCTAATCAACACTTTCCGAAACTTCTTCCCGTCCTTGAGGAAGTAGTAGAGTACAATGAGCGTAACAAAGAGGCGAAGGACAATACTTGTAGTCCCGGTAAACAGTGCTCCTAAATTTGCAGAGAGCCATGCGACACCTTCGCGCACCACCTCTTCCACGTCCAATGAAAGTCCGATTGGCAGATATTTATTCACACGGTCGGTAATCGGAATGGTAATACTGTGAATATCAGAGAAACCGTTGGACTGGATTGTAGTACTCATTCCCTGCACTTCTAGAAAAATCAGGTATCCTACACCCAGCGCCGGGACGACAATGAGGAGCGAAGAAATCAGTGTGGTGACAAGCGCTGCGATAGTACGACTGGGTACAATTCGTTCCACTCGCACATAGAACGGATGCACCAGCACCGCAAGGACACCCGCAAGCACCATTGCACCGAGGTACGGGTAGAGAATCGCAGCCGCGAGCACAAGCACACATAAAAATACTGCAACAAAAAAGTAACGTTCAACGCGAGTATCCTCCATTACCCTATCGTACCACAATGAAACGCCGCACAACGCGGCGTTCCACAGCTCCCTCTCCAAGGGCGCGCTATGCTCCGATAGGAGCCTCCTTCTTTTGTGCCGTCTTTTTCGGTTTCTTTTTTGTTGAGCCCGCCTCGATTTCTTTCCAGTAGCGTTTGAGTTCTTTATTGAGCTTCACCGCTTCCGCTTCTCCGACCGATGCGAGCTTTGCGTACTTCGCGGTCACTTTGTCTATTGCCTGCCCATACGACTCCTTGGAAACATTCTGCATCTTTTCAAACTGCTCAAGCACCTCTCCTTTCGCCTTGATGGTCCAGGCGCGCACCTTTTTGCGGTTCTCCGCACCCTTTGGACCGTAGAGATAAAACCCCGTCGCAACGACACCCGCGAGCGCCGCGCCAAGCGCCACACCGGCACCAATACCGTCTTTTTGATTCACTTTTTTTGCTGGCATACGTACCTATGAAATTTAACTATTGATAAAGAGTTGCGGGCACCTTTCAACTACTTTGCGTTGGTGCGTCTCGAGCGCGTGCCGCGCTTACGCGCCCGAGCTTCCAAAAGCGATTCAAGAAGGAGAGTGAGGGTTTCCCCCGCACCCGAACCCACGACCACACCGGCGGTCCTTGTGGCGGTTTTCACCCCGCCGACGACCGACTCGCGCACATCATGCACGCCCTCCTTAATATCTTCTCGAATCTCATCAAAATCTGCAGCGATGTCAGTCGCCTCGCGCTTGGCAATACCTGCAAGTTCTCGGAGCTCACGAAGAATGGCAATCACGTAGAATCCCGCTATCGCCGCCAAGAAACCAACGACGACGACCACCACCGTCGTAACAAAAAAGAAGACATCCATTTTGAGCACCTCCTCCATCACAATAGTATACCAGAGTCATCCACAGTACATATACCGTAGGACCATACTCATTGAAGATACGCAATGGTCAATTTGGAGCCATTCACCCTACCTACTGAGTGGGCGTATACTATCCCTATGACACGTCGTGTGCGCCGAATTGTAGTTGTTGTACTTGGCGTCTTGGTTGCTTTGGCGTGTATTGTGGTTGTGATGCGAGTCATGATCCCTAGGGGAGATATTTTTGTACTTGTCACCCCGCATGCAACCACATCACTTCAGCTCGTTGATGTGCGTGTAGTTGAGCGCGGCGGAGAAGTGGTTACTCTCAATTGTACAGAGGGAGAGTACCCGGAAGGGACACACACACTCACATGTGCACGCTCACTGCGCGAGGGGGTGTACCCAGATATTGAGTTTGTATGGAGCGGTGTGAATGAAAGTATTCCTTTTTCCGTTACACGCGCGCCCAATCCAGTCAAAATTGATAGAGGAGCTGTAACGGCGGTTCTTACTACTGTTGACGTCGAACGCTCACGTGTCCTCCTTGAGAACGGGGATACTGTGCTCTTACCCTTTGTCATCGTTGAGGTTCGAAATAATGCCAACGTGAGTGCCGACGGGAGTGTCAAAGGTGGTGTTGTGGCTACCATGCAGAGTATGGGGACGGACCGCTTTGGTGTACTACGTCAAAATGTTCGAGTAGCGGATATGTCACTTAAAAAAACCGAGGATGGGTTACTGCGCCCAATCGAACAAACTGCAGAAGGAGTACCTGAAACGTCAGAAGGTATCGATCAACTTTCCGATACGACACTGGACGTGGCCACAAGCACAAGTGAAGCGGACACTGCTTTAAACACAGAAGTGATTCCTATTCCCCAAGATAGTCAGACAGACAACGATTAAAGCTCACCACACCGTTGTTGTAGCCTTCAATTTCTTCCTTGAGTGCAGCAACGCCAGTATTGTATTCTTCCACTGACGTGAGATACGAGGTGTATAGCTCTTCGAAGCGAGTACCGCTTCGCCGAATCCCTTTGAGTGCTTCTTCGTAGCTATCTACCCGCACACGAAGCGAAGTGAGACGTTCTTTTTCTTCCTCAATAGAGGTCAATAAAGTGGTATCGGGTGTAGTACAGACGTTGCTGGGGAGTCCAAATGTCTGTACTGCCATCCAAACTTCGTAGCCTTCGTATGTGCCCTTTTTTGCGGCAATGCCTATCTCCCTGTACTTTTGACTCATTATGTTTGCACGGTGACCGGGACTGTCCATCCACGCCTGTACCACGTGCATATTGTCGCGAAAGTTGCCCGATGCAAGGTTTTCCCCAACTGAGAGGTACGTGTACCCATAACGTTTCGCGAGGTCTCCCGCATTGTCCCCCGAAGGAGACTCATGAGCAAAGTACTGACGTTCAAACATATCCCTTACTTTCGCCTCAGCTATTCGGTCGAGTACGGCGTTGCGTTTAAGAATCGGCAATCCTTGTTTATACCTACGGGCATTCGTGGCCCCGAATATTCCGTCCGAATACAATGCCTCACGCGCACGCACCGTTCCTGTGGCAGGAAGAGAGAGTGGGGTTGCCGCCGTCACACGCTCTTCAACGACACGAGGGGGTGCTATGGTAGGCAATTCTGACGGACGAGGCATTTCCAATATCGGTTCCACTTCAGTAGGTTCGGTACTTAGAAGCTCCTTTTCTGGCACAACTTCAACTCGTTGTGCAGGTGACGTGTCGAGCACATATTCTCTCTCATTGTCTCTTTGTCCCAGAAGTGTTCGGACAAAGTCAGGCACAATAGTAGGCACCCCTGTGAGCACAGGCGCGAGCGCTGTTAAGATTGAGAGAAGGATACCGGTAAGCCAGACCATGGTCGCATTGTAGCAGAAACGGTTGAGGTATCCCATGCTTGCCGATACTTGATACCGCCTGTAGCATGACACCATGCATGAGCTTGTCAGTCGCCTCATACGCCAAGGAACACTCTCAACACCTCGCATTATTCGAGCGTTTGAAGATGTGGACCGACGCGATTTCGTGGGAGAGTGGAACCTCCCTGATGCCTATGAAGACGCCCCACTCCCCATCGGCCTCCAGCAGACTATCAGTCAGCCGTCCACGGTCGCATTCATGCTCGAACTTCTTTCTCCCAAAGAGGGTGAGCGGATTCTGGACGTGGGCACCGGTTCGTGCTGGTCTTCCGCACTCCTCGCCCATTGTGTCGGGGTGCGCGGACGCGTCTTCGGCGTTGAGCGTATCGAAGAAATTCTCTCATTCGGGGCGCGTAATGTTGCCAAGTACCCGTTCACCAACATCGAGCTACGGCACGCCTCGCACCACTTCGGAATTCCCGAGGAAGCGCCGTTCGATAAGATACTGGTCTCCGCGGCGGCG
This sequence comes from Minisyncoccota bacterium, assembly GCA_041908795.1. Lineage (GTDB taxonomy): Bacteria > Patescibacteriota > Minisyncoccia > Phycocordibacterales > UBA12088 > CAYLHB01. The sequence goes on from JAYRER010000012.1 coordinate 6,915, forward strand.
CGGAACTTACCTGATGAACTGGTGGCGCAACTGCGAAGCGGAGGGGTGATGGTCATCCCCATCCGCGATGCCATATGGCGAGTCATCAAAAAATCACGAGGCGACACCACCATAGAAAAATTCGACGGTTTTGTATTCGTCCCCCTCGTGCGCGACTAGCGCGAGCGGGCCTTTTGTTGTTCGTCATGCATCATTAGCAATTTGTCATTGCACCCTCTCGCTTCTAGCTTCCTTCACAAATCTCCCGTATACTTGCGGCATCTACACGCTAACCAAAATACTATGGAAGAAGAATTTGATACCTTTTATGAATGTAATGTGAAAGTGGGAAAGACTATTCCAGACTTCACCGGCAAGGCGTACCACGCGGGGGCGATGAAGGACGTTAAGTTGAGCGAGTTCAAAGGTTCGTGGCTCATGCTCTTCTTCTACCCGGCGGATTTCACCTTTGTCTGCCCCACCGAACTTGAGGAGATGGCTGGTCTCTACGAGAAATTCAAAAAGGAGGGCGCGGAAATCGTTTCGGTCTCGACCGACACTCACTGGTCGCACCGTGCATGGCACGAGACGAGCGAGGCGGTGGGTAAAATCACCTTCCCCATGCTCGCAGACCCGACCGGCAACCTCGCGCGCGCGTTCGGCGTCTATATCGAAGAAGAAGGGGTGACGCTCCGTGGAAGCTTTATCATTGACCCGAACCAGGTGCTCCAGGCGATGGAGGTCACGGCCGACGGCATCGGGAGGAGCGGTACGGAGCTCTTCCGCAAGTTCCAGGCGGCGAAGTTCGTCTTTGAACATGGCGGCCTCGTATGCCCCGCCGCATGGGAGCCGGGCAAGGACACCTTGAAGCCCGGTGTTGACCTCGTGGGGAAGATTTAACGATACCACGAAACCGCTACACAAAACGTCAACCTTAGGTTGACGTTTTGTTGGTACCCACAGCACAGCGAAACATGCGCTTTGAAGATTAGAAATTAGACATTAGTTATTTTTCAATTAATCTCACACGTTCCTCCGGCGCATGCCATTTCTTTCGCTTGCTCGGTCTCATCACGCAGTTCATAGATGACAAGCTTCGAGAAGTCGAGGTTCACAAACTGCTTCATGAGCTCCTCGTACTCTTCTTTGGTGATCGCCTCGTACGGCGCCAAGCGGTACACGTGGTTCTGGCGCGGCAAGAAAGAGAGTCCGCCGGTGATATCCCAATTCTCATAGAGCCAGTTGGCGACCGCAACCCACTCATCCTCGCCAATCGAGATGGTGACCGACGGATTGTGCTCGGTGTAGTTTTGCTTCACCACCTTCCAGTACTCGAGCTGTTCAAGGGCTGTGAGATCGTTATTATAGACCGAGGATTTCGGGCTCTTCACGGGAAACTCGAGGACGAAGGTGTTCGCATTCTCGAGCGTCTGCCCCACCTCGGGGTGGCTGGGTACCCCTTGGTCCTTGAGCATTTTAAAGAGGGCATCGGTTGAGGTGATGCGAATGCGGCGTATGTAGTACTCGCTGTGGCGCGGGTGCATGCCCGAGGCGCAGTTCACCGTTTGCGACACCGTACCCGATGGCTTCACCGCCGTGACCGCCATGGAGGGTGCGATGCCGAAGCGCTTCGCGTACTTGCGGTTTGCCGCCACCGCCTCATCACGGAGTGCTCGCAGGGTCTCGGGGCGACGCGCCTCGGGGGAATCCCACTGCCCGGTGACGGACACGCCGAGGAGTCGCTCCTCCTCGCAGTTCTGCTTCCACTCTTTCGAGAGGTAGTTGAAACTGGTGAGCGATGACTGGTAGGTGCCGAGAAGTGCAGCAACACGCACTTTGCGCTTGAGTGACTCAAGTGTGTCGTTCTTGCGAGCGATAACTTCGGAAAGGTTACAAAATTGCTTCGACTGGAGAATGATTTCGCCACAGGGATTGGTGCCCACCGAGCCCACGACATGCCCGTTCTCGATGATGCCTTTCTTCTCCCACAACTCGCGCCTCCGCCTCGGAATCTGCGTAATGAGCCCGCCGCGGTTGAAGATACCGCGCTCCCCGCTCTTTCCCTTCATGAGCGAAATCCACTCGTCCATGAACTCCTCATTGCTCGGCTTCACCTCGTAGACCGCGCTGTTGTTGGCGAGCATGCGCTGGGGCTCGGTGTTGTAGAACTGGCCATCCTTCGCGTGGCGAATTTGGTCGTCATCAAGATCCGAGAGGGATATCATTGCGCTTCGACGCACCCCGCCGGAAACTATCGCCTCGCCTATCTTGCAGAGAATGTCGTGCGCGTCGATATTCCGTAGGCGACGGTTTTGTCGAGCGAGAATACGTCCTCGGGTAAAATCGAGAAGCGAACGAAGCGGGTCAGGTCCGGATGCCTTGCCTCCCATCGTCTTCAAGCGTGTTCCGGCGGGCCGCACTTGAGAGAAGTCGAACTGCACGTCCTTGCCGTCGTACCATGTTTGCATGCCATACACGAGTGAAGTCGCCCACCCTTCCTTACTGTCCTCCACCACGTGAGTCTTGAGCACGATACCAGTCTGTGGCTTTATTTGCGGGAGCTGTTCCACGTTCTTGCTCTCCGCGGCAAAGCCGACGCCGCACCCGCTCGCCGAGAGGTAGAGCACCTCGCCAAAGTCTTCAATCTTTGTTGGTGCAATGAACGAACAATTGTACGCAACGGCGTTACAGCGACGCGCGGGCTTCCCCGCAAATTGCAAGAGACGCATCGAGGGCATCGCCTCTTGCTTGAGAACGGTTTCGCGCACCTCCGCGTACTCCTCTTCGGTAAGCTTCTCACCCAGGTTCTCGCGCATGAAATCAACATAGCGGTCCACTGTCTCTATCCACGTCTCACGCCTGTTCTCGCTCTCAATCCACTTCGCGTAGGTGCGAAGGAACACAAACTCTCCGAGAGGATTACCCTCGAAGTACTTCGAGCTCTCCTCGGCGAGCTTGCGCACATGCTCGGGCACTGCGAATGTCTGCTTACGCAGACGCGTGCGCTCCTCGCGGTAGAGGATGTAGTGCTTCGCGGTTTTTACGTAGTCGGAGAGAATAAGCTGGCGCTCCACCTCGTCCTGCACCCCCTCAACGGTCGGGAGGAAATTTTTGTACTTCTTCGCGATACGCACAAGGTCGGAGACTACCCGATGTGCCACCATTTCCGCTTCCTCGGCCGAACCCTCTCCTGCGGCCGTCATGCCCATGTGAATGGCACGGGTAATCTTACTGAAGTCAAATGTTGCAATGGACCCGTCGCGCTTTTGGATCTCCGGCACAAAGCGTGTGTAGTACGCGGCACCCTGCCCTTCATTGTGCTCACTCTCGCTGGACACACTCGATTCAAAAAGCTCAGCGATTGCGATCTGTTGATCCTTGTGGACTATGCGCGAAGATTTTGCCATATACACGTATGGTTAGGGTAATTAAGAGTCAGTGTCACGTATTGTACCTAAGGTGAGGCGACACTTAAACAGGAGATGGTGTGCATATAGTATAGCAAAACAGATGTCGCCCGATGCAAAATTTTTCAGCAAAATGCACATATGGCAAGCCATGTTTTGTTATCCACAGAGCTTCATGTTGACGATATCTCCCGCCTACCAGTTGCACGCTCCGCATACACTCGTTCCACTTACACAGCGCACACAGGAAGACTATGCAGACTATACTGTCGTCGTCATTCTCACATTCACAAGCCTTCCTCACTACCGCAAATTGTGGTACTTGCACCTGTAGCACGTTGAGTGTATCGCGTGCCCACATCCCTCATAATCGTTGCTCCCCCATAGCACGACTGCACGAACACACGCGCGTGCTATCGGGGGCAGTAGTCTTTAACTGCACGACATTCGTCGCATTGCCACAGTTGCCACAGGGTGTCGCACTACCAAACTATATCGTGTGCTCTAGATCACAGCGCATCAAACACGATTGCACGTCTCGGAAGACCCCGTAAGGAAACAGGTCGGCTACAGACCCAGTGCTTGCTCCGTTTCAGCAATCATTGGCATTGTTTTGATGACCGTGTCAGGGGTGAACGAAAGACTCTCGATGCCGAGTCCCACCAAGAATTGCGCGAAATCGGGAAAATCCGATGGGGCTTGCCCGCATATGCCGATGTACTTGCCCCGTCGCTTACACGCTTCAACGGCGGTCTTCACCATACGCTTCACCGCCTCATCCTTCTCATTTGAAATGTGTGCGATGACCGAGTTGTCACGATCGAGACCGAGTACAAGCTGGGTGAGGTCATTGCTCCCGATGGAAAAGCCGTCAAAGCGATCCAGGAACTCGTCGGCCATGAGCACGTTTGCGGGTATCTCACACATCACATAGATTTTCACCCCCTCTTCACGGTCAAGTCCATGCTCCTTCATCACTGCGAGTACCTGGTCGGCTTCGTTGGTGGTACGGCAGAACGGTACCATGGGGATGACGTTGGTGAGCCCCATCTCGTCGCGCACCTTCTTGAGTGCGTCACACTCAAACCCGAACGCCGTCTTAAACTTGTCATCGTAGTACCTGCTCGCACCACGCCACCCTATCATTGGGTTTTCTTCGTGCGGCTCATAGAGCTCACCACCAAGGAGCGTGCGATACTCATTGGTCTTGAAGTCCGAGAAGCGGATAATCACATCCTTCGGGTAGAACGAAGCGGCAATCTTCGCGATACCTTCCGCAAGTTCGTCAACGTAGTACTCCGTCTTCTTTTCATACCCGCGTGTGAGCTCATCAATCTTCTGCACCAACTCACGCTTGTCCTCCTGCCCCTCGCCCGCATACCATTTGAGCTTGTCGTACTCAACAAGTGCGTTCGGGTGCACGCGAATGTGACTCATGATGATGAACTCGAGGCGACCGAGACCGATACCCTCGACGGGGAGGAAATGATTTTTGAAAGCTTCGTCGGGACTGCCAATGTTCACCATGATCTTTGTCTTGAGCTTCGGCAGGTTATCAAGACGATGCTCGATTATCTCAAACGGGAGCTGACCCGCGAGCACTAACCCATCCTTCCCCGACGAACAATCTATCGTCACCTCCATACCGTCTTTGAGGACCGACGTGGCGTTCTCGGTTCCCACGATACAGGGAATGCCCAACTCGCGGGACACAATGGCGGCATGACTCGTTCGCCCCCCCTTATCGGTCACAATGGCGCTCGCTATCTTCATGATGGGCTCCCAGTCAGGGTCGGTAATCACCGTCACCAACACCTCACCCTTCTTGAAGTCATGAATGTGCTTCACATCTTGAATCACACGCACACGCCCCGTGGCAATTTTTGTGCCCACCGAAGTGCCCTTGGTGAGCAGATCTCCTTTGCCGGTAAGCTTGTACTCGGTGTATACATTTTTGTCGCCAGTTGAAATCACGGTCTCCGGTCGAGCCTGCACGATGTAGAGCTCGTTCGTTTTTCCATCTTTCGCCCACTCCATGTCCATCGGTTGGTAGTGACCGTGCTTGGTGCTGAAGTGCTTCTCGATTTCAACCGCCCACCGAGCGAGCTTTTCAACCTCTTCATCGGTGAGACAGTAGCGGTCACGATCCTCTTTTGGAACGTCCACAATGGTGCCCCCTTTCTCTCCGTAAATCATTTTCACATCCTTACTCCCCATGTCACGCGCAATGACGCCCCGAAGGCCCTTGGCAAGCGAGGGCTTGAACACGGTAAACGCGTCGGGAGTCACTTTGCCCTGCACCACCATCTCTCCGAGACCGTAGCTACCCTCAATGACCACCACCTTGTCAAAACCAGTCTCGGTGTCGATGGAAAACATGACACCGCTCACCGCCATATCGGAGCGCACCATCTTCTGCACCCCCACCGAAAGTGCAACGTCGACGTTGTTGAACCCCTTGTCGGCGCGGTACGAGATGGCGCGGTCGGTAAAGAGAGAGGCGATGCATTTGCGTGTCGAGGTGATGACATCCTCCTCACCCACCACATTGAGGTACGTTTCCTGCTGGCCGGCGAACGAAGCGCCAGGTAGGTCTTCTGCGGTGGCTGACGAGCGCACCGCGACATCCTCCGCCCCCTCCAGCTCCACAAGCTCGCGGTAACTCACCTTTACCTCATGCACCAACTCTTCAGGGAGCTCGCGTGTGAGGATGAGATCTCGTATGCGTTTGCCACGTTCCTGCAACCCCCCGATATCGTGTGTGTCGAGGCCCTCGAGAATCCCCGCAATGTCACTTCGGAGGCCGTGGCTGTCGAGAAAGAGGTTGTACGCGTGCGAGGTGATAGCGAAGCCGTTCGGCACACGCACCCCGAGCGGGATGAGTTCGCGCACCATCTCTCCGAGCGCGGCGTTCTTGCCCCCCACGAGGGGCACATCATCAATCGTGAGATCCTTGTACCAAATGACCAACCGCGTATCTGGTTTTTGCATAGAGCGAAGTTGCGACAAGTGTCCGCGCACTGGTTACGAGTAATCGCGCTTCAAGGCGACCACCAAATCCGCAACATTAGCTCCAGTATACCCCATACGTACTCCCTGCTGTAAAGTGTGGAAAAAAGTGTACGAGTCGTTTGCTGTCAAACATGCACCTGCATCGAGCGCGTGGTGCGCCATGAGGTCTCTCGTCACGCGGTCTGCAATACCCCCCGCGTACTCGGTGTTGTCGCGACCGTCGCTCGCAAACGAGAGCACGAGCTCATTGTCTGCAAGCTCCGGGAGCGCGCCAAGCGAGAGCTCTTCGTTGCGACCTCCCGTGCCGTTCCCTTGAATGGTGACCGTCGTCTCGCCTCCGTAGAATAGTGCGGTGCCGGTTTCCACCCCATGGAGGTCGCGGGCGATTATCGCTCCCATCTCGCGCGCCTCGCCGTGCAGCGTCGCCGTCTGTACGACCGCCCTGTAGCCCAGCGCTTCGGCGCACTGAGCCATTGCAGTAAGCGCGGTCTCATTGGTGAGCACAAGAGTGTTCGTGACACGTGCGAAGAGCGCTTCATCTTTCGGCGTCTCAATCAGTGTTGTATCGTCGAAACCGATGTCGTGCGCACCGTACCGTAGAAGGAGCGAACGCGCATCCTCGACAGTGGTCGTATCGCGCACACTTGCCCCCGAGGCGATGGTTGAGAGGTCATTGCCCGGCACGTCGGAAAAAAGGAGTGCAACAACCGTAGCGGGATGCGCCGCGGCGGCGAGGCCTCCTCCGCGCGCCCTCGAGAGGTGCTTGCGAATCGTATTGAGCTCGTGAATGGTCGCACCGCGCGAAAAGAGGTGCTTCACCAACCGTTGCTCCTCGTCGACATTGTGGCGCACGGGGCACGTGAGGAGTGCGGAACCTCCACCGGAAACCACCATGAGCACCAAATCACGCTCGCTCGCTCGTTCAAGGAGTGCGAGCATACGCGTGGTTGCTTCCACGTTTTGCTTAGATGCGAGTGGGTGTGTGCCTGCAACACAGGTGAGTGCTCCAAGCCCTTCTCTACAATGCACGTCGTAGATGAGCCCCTCAGTGATACGCTCCCCGAGAACGGTTTCAAGCGCCCTGCCCGCATCGAATGCACACTTCCCGACGGCAACAACGTAGACATGGTCGAACGAGTCGAGGTTGTACGTCGTTCCTGCGATAGTAAGCATCGAACCGTTCCTCTCAACTGACCTTTCAATTACCCGCGTAGTATCGAGCGCGAGAAGCGCTGCCTCGACACACGTGAGCGCATCACGCCGGAGAGGAGTAGCGGAGAGCGCATCTTTATTGAGTACTGAAGCCATACGAAAAGTATACCACGCTCCAAGTTGGAGTTTTTGAGTGGTGCGGGTACAGTGGTCATATGGAGGTACTGGTCCCCTATGCGCTCATCGCGCTACTCGTGCTCGTGCAAGGTGGAGAGCTTGGTCTCATACTCGCCGGCTACTACGTCCATCTCGATCGCGTGGAACTTGTTCCCATACTCCCGCTCATCGTTGCGTGTATGCTTGCAGGTGATGCACTGTGGTACTACTACGGATGCGAACTCTATCACCTCCCCCTATTCCGTCGCGCTGAACCGTGGCTCTCGCACATCGACCGCTACATCGAGCGTCGTCCCCTCCTCGTCGCACTCGTCGCACGTCTAAGCTACGGGCTCCACTACCTCGTGATCGCACGCTACCGTGGGAGTGCAGTACCGCCACGAAAA
>JAYRER010000013.1:0-5658 GCA_041908795.1 Minisyncoccota bacterium
CAGGTTGTGGGAATCTTACTCGTTGTGAGCGCTGCTGTTTTGCTCGCTTCAAATACTACACTATCCTCACCCAACCACACGCGTGTGTCTGTGCTTATATTAGTGCTTTTGGCGAGCTTTACGTACTCATTCAGTAACGTATTGTTCAAATATGGTGCGGTGGATATTGATTTTGCAACTGCCCTTCTGTGGGAACACCTCGGATCACTCATAGCAGCGCTTGGAATTATTATTCTTTCGCCATCAGGCGCAAGAACCTTTGTGAAATCACTCTACACAAACAGCACCAAAGTGTTTGCTCTCAACTTCACAAATGAAGGAGTAACACTTGTTGGAAACATTTTATTTTCATATGCGTTACTGATCGGTCCTGTGGCATTGGTACAAACTATGAATGTTGCGCATCCTATGTTGATGTTTCTCGGTGGTATCCTATTTACACTCTTTGCACCTAGACTCATATCCGAGGATATCGAAAAACAAGTGTTGATTCGCAAAACGATTGCTCTGGGGGTAGTAACGTGTGGATTGGTTCTACTATACCAATATGGAACTGGTGGGTAAGGAGTTGGTGTGGGTAACCAACGTGACAAAAGTTGCACAGAGTGTATTGATGTAGGTACGTGTGATTACACCTGCTAGCTCTAATACTTCGCTCATAATTGTGGAACTCGTCTCCATACTATCTTTGTTTGTGGTGCTGTACGTTGGATATACGTGCTATGTTGTTGATCATGCGTATGAAATTCGTTTTGTAGCTGAGTGCAATCCTGAGTACGAGCGGTGTTTTTTGGATGAATGCGCAAGCGGCGATACGAGTTGTTATCCCTACAAATACCAATTTGTTAGGGTAGCGAGCATGCGTGCGTGCCCACCAGAGGGTTGTGCGGAGCTAGTGTGTGAAAATGATAGTGGTTGTACGACACTTTATTGTAGTGAAGCTTCACTAGAATTCTTAGGAGAAGAGTATACCAAGTGTGTTGGACATGATACCAAGTGACTTTTATGGAACAAGTAAAACAATCGGTGGCGCAAGTATACACACCTCTTGAAGATGCCCTACGAGAACTTGAACGACGCCGTGCAGACAGGTCAATTATGCAGCGCATGGATAGTTTTTTTAGTAAACTTGGGGTTCCATTCATTGATCTTGCGCCAGCGTTTGTTTTCTGTCGTGATATTATTACACCCAATCATGAGTATGAACGTGTGCGTGAACTCGCCACCTCACTGCCACTAGCCTTATTTGAGTTTGATGCGAAGTTTGTAGCGGCAAATAATGATAGTTACCATCTTTGCAGGCTGCGCTTCGATAGCAATTCTGGCAACGGATCTGAGTGTCTGCGAATCGTTGACTTCAATGCGTATGAAGGTAAATATTTTTCAGAAATACAAACGGTGAACGGAATACTTCTGCACTCGTTCCATCACAAAATGCTTGATTATATGTTTCCCAATACGAGCAATTCAATTCGTGACATCACAACATGGTTTCTTGTGACGCGCGAACTTTCGCCACACTACTACTTCCATTTTTTAGCGCTCTTTTTGACGCATGGCATCCTTCTTGAAAACTATGTGGTGGAACAGGCGTCTGAAGCGGACTTCTTTTTTCAACGAATGCTACCGAGTTTTTTGATGTGCGAACAGGAGTTCGGTCTTCGCCCTCTGATAGTGCCACCATTACCCCTGGAACTTGAGGAGTCGAACCATTGGGTAACATATACGCACGACATAATGGATTTTGCTACACAACAAATGCATGTTGCATAATTCGGTAACTTTTAACACGGTTGAAAATATTGCGTACTGTGAAGCCTACGTACGTGATGTTACGTCGCTTATATTGTATACACACATACCTGTTGCAGCCTTTGCACTACTATTTGGTCTTTTTGTAATTTGGTATGGAAAAAATAAGGCGTCTACACACACGTTTTTTTATTTATTACTCTTTTTTTCTTTGTGGATAATGTTGGATTTGATAATTTGGTTCTCATACGCGAGAAGTTCCTACCTGATGTTAGCCTGGTCATTGATTGAATTGGTGAGTCTTTTCATGTTCTTTTATTCGTGGTTGTTTGTGTATTCACTTCGTACCGGTCACGCGCCCTCAAGGCGTGCTCTATTGCTTGCTTTGCTACCTTTACTTCCAGTTGCCGCACTTTCTGCCACGTCTTACAATCTGCTGAACTTTGACGCCACTGAATGTGTCGCGGTGGAAAATGCGTCATTCGGCATATTTATCCTACTGTTGAAAGCTCTATATGTATTGCTCATTCTGCGTGAAATTACACTTGACCTGAGGGAAGTGGGTTCAAAACACAAACTTCAACCTCTACTCGTGGTAACATTTCTCCTGTTCTTGGTTGTACACACCGGTGCGGGTTTCCTCGGAGGGCTCTTAGATAACTATAAATTGGAATCGTACAGTCTCCTGTTGTTACTGATATTCCTCGCCATCGTGACCTATCAAGTAATAAGCGGTAAGTTGTTTGAAGTGAAGGTTGCGGCTGTTCACTTACTGGTCATCATCCTGGTCCTGCTTATACTTGCCCAGTTTCTTTTCATACGAAATCCCACAAACAAAATACTCACGGGATTTACAGCTTTCATTGCAACAATATTTGGAGCATTTCTCATCCGTACCTACACACGCGAACAAGAAATCCGCAGACAAGGTGAGCAACTCGCGCGCTATCTCGCGAATGCAAATGCGCGTTTGCGCGAACTCGACCGCGCGAAGACGGAATTTGTCTCGCTTGCCTCACACCAGCTGCGCGGTCCTATCACCGCCATGCAGGGCTACGCGTCCATCATGCTTGAGGGCACCTATGGAGCGGTGCCTGAGTACTTTAAAACTCCACTCACCCGCGTATTTGAGTCGAGTCGCCACCTCGCCATAATGGTGGACGATTTCCTCAATGTGACCCGTATTGAGCAAGGGAGAATGAAGTACGCGCAAGACCGCATCAACTTCGATAAGCTTGCCCACACCACCGTCGAAGAGCTCCAAGTGATGGGACGCGAGAAAGGACTTATATTTTCCTATGAACAGCTGGGCGATTTACCGTGCGAGGTGATTGGCGATGAGGGCAAGCTCAAGCAGGTAATCTCAAATATTATTGACAATGCGATCAAGTATACGAAGGCTGGAAGTATACAAATCACTGTGACGGGCAGTCGCGAAAAAAATACTGTTGAGCTTGCGGTGAAAGACACTGGAGTTGGTATTCCAATTGAAGACCAACAACAGCTGTTCCAAAAGTTCGCTCGTGCAAGCAATGCAAACACCTCAAATGTTTACGGCACGGGGTTGGGTCTCTACGTGGTAAAGGAAATGGTGAAAGCGCATGGGGGAATGGTTGATCTCACGAGTCCCGGGGCAGGGGCAGGTACCACATTTATCGTCACTCTCCCCATGGCTCCTCCTTCTGAGCACCACAAGGCAAGAACGTTTGATATATAAACAAATCTGTAGTATAATGTAAACAATCGAATCTGATACATGGTTTCGTTGACGAACACACGACACTCTGGTAAAGTACCGCGACATGCTTACATTACGACTTCAAAGAATAGGCCGCAGAAACCATGCCGCATTTAGGCTTGTTGCTACGGAATCTTCCACAGGGCCCAAAAGTGCGAAACATGTGGAGATGCTGGGTCACTATGATCCCCACAAGAACAGCGCCACCCTTAATAGTGAGCGGATTGTTTATTGGCTCAAAAACGGTGCACAAGCGTCTGACACGGTCCATAATTTGCTTGTGACGTATAAAGTTTTGGAGGGACCCAAACGAGCAAGACGTATGAAGAAAGTTGAAGGAAAAGCAGAATCTGAAGACACTGTGGGTGCGCCAAAACAATCTGCCGGGACTTCAGGGGAGGTAGTTGCAAACGAAGTCTAGTATACAACACCGTCTGGGGGTGGTGTATGATATATACGGCATGAAAGCCGCGTTTTTTCTACATTCGATTGGACTTTGTATTCTTTTTGGAGCACTCATGTACGCATTATCAGAACCAGGTACCCCGAATGAGTCGCGCTGGCAATCAAGTAGTGAGAGTAGGATGGAACGTATGCCGCTCTCAATTCAAAGCGCATCCTTCTCACATGAGGGATTCATCCCTGCACGTCATACCTGCGACGGCCTCGACAGCTCCCCATCCCTTACCGTACAAGGCATCCCAGCACAAGCTGTTTCGCTTACACTTATTGTGAAAGACCCCGATGTGCCGCGCGAAATTCGTAACGATGGCACATGGTACCATTGGGTACGGTTCAACATTCCTACGCGCTCACTCGACACGCTTGAGGTGGGGGATGGTGAAGATGTTGGCGGCACAAAGGGCGTGGGAACCGGCGGCGACCTTGCGTACGAAGGCCCTTGTCCACCTGGGGGCGAGCACCGCTACTTTTTCAAACTCTACGCGCTCGACACCATACTCGACATTCCCGAGGGAGTAGATGCGGTAACAGTCGAACGAGCGCTTGAAGGTCATGTGCTTGGGGATGCAACACTCATGGGACGCTATGAACGAACACTTGCACAATAACGAGGTTGTGCGAGTGTTCGTGACTGCCGGTGCCCGCAAAGAACGTGTTTCGCGTGCCGGTCGCCGCTACGAAATTGCTGTCCGAGAGAAGGCCGAGCATGGTGCGGCGAACACCCGTGTGCGTACACTTCTTGCACTTACACTCGGTGTACCGGAGCAATCGGTGATACTTGTGCGCGGAAATACCACTCCCACAAAGCACTACCGTGTGCTATACTCGACGGCATGAAAACAAACATCAAGTTTACCAACACGGCGCATGATGAATCGCTCAAAGAGTATGCACTTCTCAAAGTGGAGGCGTTCGGAAAGCTTGTGAGTGAGCAGGTATTCGAGGGGGCGGTGTGCACTATTGAGTTTAGAAAATCTGCACACCACAAAAAGGGGGACGTCTGCTACGCGGAGGCGACACTGCGCGCGAATGGAAAAACGTACCGGTCATCAAAAGAGGAACCTACACTGAGGAAGGCGATCGACAAGGTGAAGGACGATATCCTGCGAGAACTACGCATCGACAAGAAGGCGGTACATAGTGAGCGAATCCGTGGCGCAAGTGAGATAAAAAAACATATTCGCGAAATCTAGTGTACGGGGGGGTGCCCTCGAAGCCAGTCTTTGTAGTCCATCTCTTTTTTCCCCTCAGGCACCACAGCAAGAATGCGGAAGGCGCCATCAAGATACTCTGCATCGGTCACTTTGACGCGCGCACCCTTTGCGTCAAAAAAATAGGTACCCGGCCAGCCGTCGTTTGCACAAAATGTAAGATAGTTCTTGTAGGGGGTGTCGGTAAAGTCTAGTTTTCCATCTTCCTTTGTGAATTTACGCGTGAAGGTGGCGTGCTCGTGGTCCTGCTCTCCCTCATCTATTTCAGAGCGCACCCATGGCATAAGAGCCTCCGCGAGCAGGCGCCCACCCTCTCGAAACAAGATTTCAACGAGAACCCTTCCGCGCACAGGCCACTCCTCAAGAGCCACAGATGCCTGCGCCACAATGGGGCCATGGTCAACCTCTTCGTCAAGTTTAATGATACTGACCCCCAGCTCATAACGAGCGTCGGCAAGGATGGCGGAGCGAATGGGGGACGGGCCACGAAATTTA
>JAYRER010000014.1:0-19996 GCA_041908795.1 Minisyncoccota bacterium
AACGCGGTCGACGAGCGTCGTCGCCAGCAGTCGGCGGCCTGAGCAGGACAGCCGGAACACCACTGAGGATTCACCATGCGCAGCAAATGGCGAAAGCGGCGACATGCCGAGACACCGGAAATGGACATCACCGCCTTCATGAACTTGATGGTGGTGCTGGTGCCGTTCCTGCTCATCACTGCGGTGTTCTCGCGGATGGCGATCATCGAGCTGGACCTGCCGGCGGCATCCTCCGCGGTTGCCGAGGAGCCGGAAGAAAAACCGGCCCCTGCAGGTGGTCACGGAATGGGTGGCATGGGAGGTATGGACTACTAGGACGAAAAAGTACGAAGCACAAAAAATCTAGTAACGAAACAATCGCCCCGAAGCTCGGGGCGATTGCGGTTTATCGTGCTATCACTGTAGTTCAAATATTTCAAGCACATACTGAGGTGATACGGTGCTAGGGTTTAGCGTAGCCGCAGTCTGCATCGAAAGTTTGACATGATCCTTGAGTGAAAGACTTTGTCCTGTCACACTGAGTGTGTACAAGCATCCCAATGCCGCCTCTCCTCCTGATCCAATCGCTTCAAACTGGTATGGTGTCTTTTTGACCATTCCTGCAACATTTATAAAAAAGACGCCATGCTTGGTGCCAACCATTGTGTGTACTTCGTGACAATCCTTCCCATCTATTTTGGAAAGGAAACTATGAGTATGTGCAATACCCATAATGAGCGGGACCACCTCAGCTACAAGGAGATCACACATACGTTCCGCAGTGTCTACTTCGTCGCTCGTCCTAATTTTCGGAAGTCCTTTATAGAGTTCAAGAAGTAGTGCCTGTACTGGACGTCCGCGACCGGAACACGCAACCACGACATCGAGTCCACAGAGTTGGGTTAGTCGATGTTTTTTCAAGTTTGCATCTGAATCATCATCGCCGGCACGCAGATCAGAAGCGACTATCAATCGGGTAGCGGATGCATCACGTTCAAGATACATAACAACGCATGTCATGATGACTTCCTCCAGATTATTTACTCCGAACGCATACCAGCACTGTTCTCAGGAAGTATCCACGTGGGACACACCACACAACCCCGAGTAGTGCTCGGGGTTGTGTGGTGTGAAGGTTTCTCTTCAATGACCTGAATTACCACCTCCTCTCATCCTGCGCGGGGCGGGAAGCGCGGTGGCAGTCACTGCAACGGACCGGACGGTCAGCGCGCGGCTCGAAGGGAAGTTGAGTGATCTCCTTCCCGCAGTCTGCGCATGACCAGCTGCCGGTCACCATCGGGCGAGGGCCGCGATCACTGTTTCGTGCAGGTCGCTCGGGGCGGCTTGCGCGGAAGCAATCACGACACTTAAGTGTGGAGGCTTGATCCTCGCGAGGCGAGAATGGGAGCTCCGTAATCTCTTTACCACAATCCGAACATGTCCAGGAACCCTGAACCATCGGCTTGCGAGCAAAATTGTCTGTGCCGTAGGGCATGTACACTATGTTAGCTACTTATAAACAAACCGTAGACTACCAAGCGTACTGGCGAGGACGACGTCCCCGTGAGACCAACGGCCTGTCTAACGTCTCTTTATTATACACCGCATAGTTGGTCAAGTCAACAGGTTTATGTGGGTGCGGTGTGGGTAGTGCGGTGTACACGCGCCCAACAATGCATGGTATAGTGAAGAAAATTACCAGCACCACTTTAAACCATGTCAATCACACTACTAGTCATTCTGGGAGTCATTGCACTCGCCGCATTTTGGGCAATAGGCATGTACAACCATTTTGTGCGCCTCGTAAATCGCACGAAAGAAGCGTGGGCGGATATTGACGTTCAGCTCAAACGTCGGTTCGATCTGATTCCGAACCTTGTGGAGACCGTGAAGGGATATGCGAGTCACGAGAGGGAGACTTTTGATGCGGTTACCGAGGCGCGTGCGAAGGCGACGAGTCTCACCATAGACCCAAAGAACGTCACCGTGGAACAAATCAAAGCGTTTGAAGCGGCGGACCTTGGGCTCACCCAAGCACTCGGGAAACTCCTTGCGGTAGCTGAAAATTACCCGGATCTCAAAGCGAACACCAACTTCTTGGAGCTTCAGCGCGAGCTCTCCGACACGGAAAATAAGATCCAGGCCGCACGGCGTTTCTACAACGGCAACGTCCGCGACCTCAACACTGCACTCGAACAGTTTCCGGGAAATGTTATCGGTAACATGTTCAATTTCTCCAAAATGGAGTTTTTCGAACTTGAGGAGAAGGACGCCGCGGCTCGCGAGCCGGTACCGGTGAAGTTTTAGTATGGATGCCGTACTTCCGGCTGTCATGACCGAACACTTCCGCATCGCAACAACGGGTATTGTATGGCGAGCGAATGGAGGTGTGCGTAGCTACCTCATCACTAAACGGGCTCCTTCTCGGAAAATTTTTCCAAACAAGTGGACCGTACCGGGTGGAGGCCTACAGAAAGATGATTTTGCACAACTTCCCCCTACATATCCTGGTCAGTGGTATGGAGTGGTCGAGAATGCGCTCATTCGTGAAATACGAGAAGAAGTTGATCTCGAGGTTGATGACGTTCGTTTTCTTCTCGATCTTGCGGCGATCCGCGATGACGGTTCACTCTCTCTCATCTTGAGTTACTATGCCCGATACCTTTCGGGCGAGGTATCGCTCAATGATGAGAGTACCGACTTCGCATGGATTACCGCGAGTGAGGTATCCGCATACGACCTCATCCCCGGCATAGCCGAGGAGATAGTGCAGGTAGATGTATTGTTGTCTACCACTACGCATGGAGCATGAGCTTCAAAAAAAATTGGATGTGCGCTTGCGTCGCAGTGAGGTACCCCTCCCTGTGACTGCGCGTATTGATGCGCACGCGGAAGTGTTACGTTCGCAAGTGCGCAAGGAGCAGTCACGCATCTTGCGGCGTTTCGTAGTGCACGGCGTGGTGTTTGTGGTGAGTTTTGTGTTCACCACCGGCGCGGCGACGCTCGGTATTCTTCTGTGGGTTGACCCGCAGAATATCGGGGCACTTGTCGCTGTCGGGGTGATCGGCTCACTCATTTTTGTTGCTACGTTCGCGAGTGTGCGGCTCGTTGTACTTCATGGACTACTGAATGACTATGAGCCGGACGAAGACCCGGGTGTGGAGCACCACGTGGGCAAGAGTATCGCATACGCCCTTCTTGCGCTCGTACTTGCGATGCTCCTCACTGGGCTTATAATTCAAACGGCGAGCGCGGCCCGAAGCGAGATCATGGGCACTTCCGAACATGCCACCTAACCATGGCCACCCTCTACACCCACTACGACAGCAATATTCGTAAGACTTGGTTTTTGATGACCGGTTTTTTCATTGTGGTCATTGCCATAGGGTGGGGGGTGAGCTACGTCTACAGTGACCCTGTATTCGTAGTCTTTGCTACGGTGTTTGCGCTTTTCATGAACGTGACGAGTTACTGGTTTTCCGACTCGATAGTGGTACGCATGAGTCATGCTCGACCTGCGGATCCTGAACGCTATCGCGAGGAGCATCGCCTCCTCGAGAACCTCGCGATTACCGCAGGGCTCCCGAAGCCGCGTCTCTACGTCATAGATGACCCCGCACCCAATGCATTCGCGACAGGTCGCAACCCTGAGCACGCGGTCGTAGCGGTCACGACGGGCCTCCTCTCAATTCTCGATAAGACGGAGCTTGAGGGAGTGCTCGCACACGAGCTCTCCCACGTGGGGAACCGTGACATCCTCGTCTCGACAGTCGCAGTGGTACTTGTGGGGTTTGTCGCTGTACTGTCGGACTTTCTCCTGCGGTTTGGCGGATGGGGAGGGGGGCGTGACCGCAAGCTCACGGGCCCGCTCTTCGTGCTGGTGATTGTTGCGGCAATTCTCGCACCCATTGCCGCTCGCCTCATTCACTTTGCGATTAGTCGGAAGCGAGAGTTTTTAGCGGACGCCTCTGGCGCACTCCTCACGCGCTACCCCGAGGGCCTCGCTCGTGCACTTGAGAAAATAAGCGTATACGGCAAACCCATGAATCATGCGTCCCACGCGAGCGCGCACCTGTTTATCGCAAACCCTTTCGGGCCAAATGGTGGAGGTTTGAGTTCGTTCATTAGCCGCATGTTTTCCACACATCCTCCGGTCGAGGAGCGCGTTGCGGCATTGCGTGGAACACAGGAGTAGGGTATAACCAGTTCTGAGTTTGTTCTTGGAAGGCAGTAATTTGTGCACTAGAGTCGTTAATCGTAAGAGGCAACGAGAATCCCACGGACCAGATCCTGTGCCAGTGAAAAAAGCGTTGATTCTTCCTTCACTGTCTCTGACAGGTAACGACGAGGGACAGAATCTCAGTGAATCCCACGAACATAGTTCCACGACAGAGGAGGGCATGATCCTAGCGATCACTTTGGGATGTTCAAAGAATAGAAAACCTTCCTCTAAGAGAAGAGGTAAGTCGCAATTAGAAATTGCAAGCGATGTGGCGCGCTTGCATGGAAAATATATAAGGTAGCCCGCAGGGATAAGTGGAAAACGACAGGACGATGACCCTGTCGTTCTGTTCGTTTTGTGGGCTCTGCAAAAATTGTATTTTCTGGTACTATGATGCACGTGTTTCGCGTGGAGGGTTCGCATAGTGGTCGAGTGCGCTCGCTTGGAAAGCGAGTAGGGGGCAACTCCTCATGAGTTCGAATCTCATACCCTCCGCATTGACAACCTGTTAGTTTTGTGTTCCCACGAGCCTAACGAAAAGCTGTGACCCACAAAGCTAAAGGTTGTACAAAAAAGAGCCCCTCATGTCGCTCTTTTTTGTTGACTACTGAATACATTTCAACGAAGGTTTGGGTGTATGAACAATATAAATGAGAGGTCTATGGAAGACGCGACCTCTACAAATAAACCGCTTCCCCTTATCAAGTACTGTCTCTATGCGAGAAAGTCTACGGAAACAGAAGAAAGACAAGCTCTTTCCATCGATTCGCAGATTAAAGAGATGAAAGCAATTGCCGAGAGAGCTAATCTCCAAATAGTAGCCATTCGAATGGAAGCTCACTCTGCTAAGGATTCTGGTCAGCGTCCTGCTTTCAATAAAATTATCGAGGAGATTAAAGACAAGAAGTACAACGCAATACTTACGTAGCAACCAGATCGCCTGAGCAGAAACGCTGGCGATCTAGGACGGCTTGTTGATCTGATGGACAAACAATCGTTATTAGAAATTCGCACCTGTAACCAGATATTTACAAATTCACCCAACGAAAAGTTCTTACTCATTATTCTTGGTTCTCAAGCAAAACTTGAGAACGACATGAAAGGTACCCCTTTCATTGCACACTCTTCTCTACATCTTTGATTGTAATGAATTTGTGCCGTGCAGCAAACTCCTTCGGCGACATGAGAAGTGCGGTGTGGATGCGTGAGTGGTTGTACACGTAGATCGTCTGGTATATCTCGTACACCAACTCACCCAAGGCGGCAAATCGTTCAGAGTCACCCAGGTCAACTTTGAACTTTCCATAGAAGGACTCCTGATACCCGTTCTCCCACGGACAGCCGGGTTTTGAGCGGGATATCTGTACGCCAAGTGATGAGAGAATGTTCACAAAGTCCTCTGCATCATATTCACTCCCGTTATCTGAGTGGAAGATTGCAGGGCGTGGTGCATACTGCACCGCCGAAAGCAGTGCATTGACCGTGAGAAACCGACTGTGATTCGTGAGAACACTGAACCCAACAATAGACCGAGTGAACAGGTCCATCACGGTGGCAAGGTACACCCACTTGTCCTTGAATGATATGTGGGTGAAGTCGGCAACCCAGATGTGATGTTCATACTCCGGATGATACACGAGCAGCAGGTTTGGGTAGATTGCCGACTTCTCTCTTGGTTTGTGCCATTTCTTGCATCTCCGTCGGTATGGTTTGAGTCCAAACAGGTGCATCACTCGAAGTACACGCTTTTTGTTGACCGAGAGGTGTATGGCAAGCCGTTTGTGACCGTACGAGGGGTGTACCCGCAGCACTTCCTCAATCCGTACCTTGAGTATCCAGTCACGTTCGGGCATCTTGGGATGGTAGTACATACTCCGTCGTGAGATACCCATTTTTGTTGCAAGCACCATCTTTGGTGTTGCGCTTCCCCCGGTCATTTCTTTTTTTGGGTTTCAGATAGTTTGAGGGTAATCTCCCCCACAAGCTCTTTGAGTATCGAGTTCTCCCTGCGGAGCTTGGCAATCTCGAGTACCGTGGGACCACCTTCCGCTTTCTTTCCAAGCCAGGTGTATATAGTGGCTTCACTGACAGCGTGATCTTTTGCTGCCTGTGCGACTGGCACGCCGTCGTTTTTGACGCGGTTGATACTCTGCGCCTTGAGGTCGGGCGCGATGCGGTATGACTTTTTCATACGTATATTCTACGACTAGACTGTTAATGTCGTAGAGGAATGTGTGCAAAATTTGGGGTACCGGTCAACTAGCCAAAACATCCCGCTCTCTCTATCGTCACCAAACTCTTCACCCACAAAAGAAGCTTCTGGCATAATTTTAGCCAACTCACTTTTTAAGTATTTCTCAACTGCCTGGTCGATCTCAGTAACATCATCGGTAGCTGATCCACTTTTGTATTCCTTTACTTCGATATTGCCAAAATGCGGGAGCGTCAGGTCTCTTGTAGCTTTGATTATTTTGATTATTTCTTGAGTTTTAATTTCCATATTTATAGTATTTCTTTTAGACTTCTATTACCAAAAACCCTCTTAAGAGCTTCATAGTCTGCTTTAACCTCGTTCTTTTCATCATCAAAAAAGATTTTAGAACCGTAATCTCTTTCAACCTTTTCTTCAAACCATACTTGCCATGCCGCTAAAGATTTTGCACTCGTTGGCATGTTTTTATAGCAAAGCACTGTAAAGAAGCTTGTTTGTAAATGAAACATTGCATCTGCCGTTGCTAATACTTTACCTTCAAGAGTAGTTGGGAGATTACCCGGCCTGCATGAGTGTGGTCTCACAATAATTTCCATGATCTCTCTAGCTTCTTCTTCAGTAAAATCTGTCTCTTTTAACACTTCGTAAGCTTTAGTCTCAGACCAGGCATTAAACTCAGGATTGTCTCTCTCATATCTTGAGTCAGCCAAGTCATGTAGTAAAGCTGCCGATACTGCCTTCTCTTCATCCGCATTATATTTAGTGGCTAGTTGTTTAGTTTTATTAGCTACCCATTGGACATGATTATTCCACATCCATAGACCCATTGGTCTCGACTCTGGATTTTCGTAGAGCAGTTTAACTGCGGTAAAGACTTTTTGGTCACGTTCCATAATTATTTTATTAGAGTATTAGTATATCCTTCAGCTACAAGTAGCTCATAAGCTTCCCAAACATCATTGGGTATGTCTTGGGTAATTTGGAAACTTTTTGTCGGGTATTCTTTTATTCTTTGTAAATCTCCAACCATCGCATGCAGCCAATGTTCGTTGAAATTAGTAGACTCATTTGGATATTCCTCAAGAGAAAGATTTGGTGACGTAACAATGATGTCTACACTAGGCCACCAGACTTTTCCAGTAGCATAGGTACGACGCTCCATGTATGGTTTTTGCACTGCAATTACTGAAGTGACCCCCATTCTTTAGACAGTCTTTTCCAGATACGGTGTACTCATCATACCGCTCGTGATGCGTTGCGCAAATTGTCGCGGCGGCATCTTGAGCGCGGAGTGAATACGAAGGTGGTTGTAGTACCAGACGGTACGGTAGATCTCTGCACAATCAAAGATGTAGAGAAGAGTGTGCAATGAAAGGGGTACCTTTCATATCCCCACATTGAGGTTGCTCGAGTCCTTAATGGTGTATGGTTGGCGGGTGATACGGTACTTGTGCCGATACCGGTATCCAAACTCAAGCCGCTCCTCTGGTGGCTGGGGCGGCAAGGCCTTAGGATCACGTACGACGACTTGGGAGTAGGTGAGGCGCATCAACATCACCTAACAGAGTGCTGAACCTTGTTCTTTCGTTCATTCGCGGCGTCCATTCGGGCGCCGCTTTTGTGTTGTGTGTGTTCTAGATGGTGTTACAGTGTATGCATGAAAGCAGATGCAATGTGGCGTCGTGAGCTCACGGATGAGCAGTACCGAGTGCTGAGAGAAAGGGGGACCGAGTTACCGTTCTCCGGCGAGTATGTGCACCACCACGAGGATGGTGTGTACCGTTGTGTTGCGTGTGGAGCTGACCTCTTTCCGTCAACAAAGAAGTTTGATTCTGGTACCGGATGGCCGAGCTTTTCCGACGTGATGCGCGAGGGGAACGTAACGCTCACCGATGACACATCCCACGGCATGCGCCGTACTGAAGTGACGTGCACCGCATGTGGCGGGCACCTTGGGCACGTGTTTGATGATGGTCCACAACAGATGCCCGATGGTTCTTTGGGAACTGGGAAGCGCTATTGTATCAACTCGGTGTGCCTCGCATTTGAGCCGAATAATTTATGATGCGATACGCTTTCATTGCCGTGGGTACAGTGTTAGTGGGAATACTGGTTGTGATCGGTCTCGCATTTTTTACTCTCGCAGAGCATACCTCTTTACCTATTCGGGGGACCAGCATGAGCGCTCCCGTTCAAATAGATCTACCACAGGCTCTACAGAACCAATACATTTCGTTTGGTGCACATACGTTTCAACTAGAAATAGCGGACACATATACCGCTCGCTTGCGCGGGCTCTCGGGGAGAGTCACGCTTCCGCGCGGGACGGGGCTTTTGTTTGTGTTCCCCGACGATGAGCGACATGGTATGTGGATGAAGGAAATGTTATTTCCTATTGATATAGTATGGCTCGACAAAAATTTGCGCGTGGTGCATGTGGTTGAGGGTGTCGCACCCGAATCATACCCCGCAGAGTCGTTTGTGCCGCCCACACCTGCCCGCTACGTGCTTGAGCTCAATGTGGGTGAGGTCGCAGGTGCGGGTATCGGTGTGGGTGTACAGGGTGTCCTCTCGACGCGGTGACGATTAAAAGACCAAGGTCCGCGTGAGCGGACCTTGTGTCATGTGTGAGGTGGCTGTAAGCCGGATTCTGTACCCGGCACTTTCTAGGTGTCTATTCTGCCGTTGTGCGACATCGTAGTGATATCACAAGTAATATAGCAGGCAAGCACCTAGAAAGTGCCGGGCGATAGTCATTTATCTGGGATGTACGTCACCGTACACCTCAAGCGGCACTCCCAGCACTTTCTAATGTTTGAGTACGTCACCCAAGAATGTCATACGTTGCTATGCGGTATCGGATTCGGTGCTCATTCGCTAGAAAGTGCTGGGCACGGCCTTGCACACAGGTAAGGATTTAGCCGTTTCACCCCTCGCTTACTCGCTACACGGGCGAGGTATACGAGAATTGATCCGTTTGCACGGATCCCTCACTCTTTCGAGCTTGGCGTCACTGTTCGCACCTCGCGCGTCACCACGGACAGGCGTTACCTGCTACCTTTTCCCACATAGCGAGATGTGTGTCCGGACTTTCCTCAACCACTCATGGAGTGATTGCGACTACCTTGCCACCTTACTTTATTATACTACATAATGGGAGAGTACGCCAGTCTTGTGAGGTGTCATAGACACAGACGGTATCGGGTAGTAGCATGAACGTATGGCGCGCGAGCACACACCCGCTCACCTCCAAGACGAACAACTTATTTCGGGAGTAGATACACTCCTCAAAACGCGCTACGCACCCGCGGCGATTGTGGTGGATGACAAGCATCAGGTACGACTGTTTCGGGGGAAAACAGGACCATACATTGAACATGCCCCCGGAGCCGCCAGTACGAGCGTGCTCACCATGGTGCGTGCGGGAATTCTTGAGCCGGTGGTGCGAGGTTTGAAGGAGGCGCGTGGAAAGGGATTCGCTACGGTGTCGCCCGTGTGGCTCGAGGATGACGGTGGTGGTGGCATGCTCGTCGCAATGGATATTCATCGTGTTGAGGTACCCCAGTCGCAAAGTGAGCGGCTGTTTTGTATTGTGTTTCGCATACTTGCGCGACGTAATAATGGAGAAACCCACGAGTATCCTCTTGAGGAAGCTCAGCGCGCGCTTGAATTGGTGACACTGCGTGAAGAGCTCGCGTACGTGATGGAGTCGGAGCGGGAGATGCGACAAGCATACGCGGGACTTGAGCGTGAGAACGCGCTTCTTCGGAGCGAGGCACGCATGGCGCTTAATGAGGCGGCTGAAAAGGAACAAGTGCTCACCCAGGAGCTCCGCGACGCGCACGAGCGGCAGGTTCTTTCTACCGCAATCCGTGAAAGTATCGGCGAGGGAGTGGTAGTTACCGAAGCGAATGGAACGATTATCCGTGTGAACGAAGCACTGTGCACACTTCTTGAGGCGCGTCGCGAAGATATGATGGGTAAACAGCTTCAGCATGTAGTACCCCTTGTGTGTGAAGGGACGCCCCTTACGCCACTAGAGCTTCCCACCACCATCGCACTCCTCAATGCACAAACGGGAAATCTTGCACCGGTCGAACGTATCGCAAGTATTGAGAGAACGGGGGGAGACCGGGTGCATGTTGCCGTGCTCGCTCGTGCGATTGAGATTGAGGGACGCATCATTGGTACAGTTTCAACCTTTCGTGACCTCACTAATATACAGAATGCGCAAATTGCAAAGGAGGAGTTTATTTCGCTCGCGAGCCACCAACTGCGCACACCACTCTCTGTTATTGCGCTCAACCTCGAGCTCCTGGAGCGGGGTGATGGAGCAGAACACTCTCCAGAATTTCGAAGCACACTTTTGACCATGAAGCGGGCGGTGAAGCGTATGGTTGAGCTTATGAATATGCTTTTGTCGCTCGCAAGAATGGAAGCGGGCTCACTCGAACCCTCCTACTCGCTTGTCTCGGTAACCAAACTTGTTCGAGAAGTCACGGAGCAACTTCAGCCGATGGTACGTGAAAAACAAGTGCGTCTGGAAGTTCGTTGTGATAAATCACTCAAAGTAAGGAGTGATCCGCAGTTTTTACACATGATTCTCCAGAATCTCCTTAGTAACGCGGTGAAGTACTGTAGACAGAATGGCAATGTGCGTTGCACCGCGGCCGCATATGGAGAAGGGGGTGTAGCATTTGCTGTCAAAGATGATGGCATTGGGATACCGTCATTGGTGCGTCCCAAGATATTCTCACGCCTCTTTCGTGCAGACAATGCGGTGCGTACACACACGGAAGGGACAGGACTCGGTCTTTACCTCACTCACGCGCTTGTGGTAAAACTTGGTGGCGAAATATCATTTACATCGAAGGTGCATCAGGGAACTACGTTTTATGTTAAACTTCCCGGACCTGCCCCGACACATGAGGGCACATAGCGCCCATTGAGTGCCATGTCAATTTTACTGAGGAGAGCGTCCGCAGTACATGGTTTTGTTAGGAAGGCATAGACTCCTTTGTTTGCCATAAGAAGCTGAGCACTTGGGTGTGCGGAGAGTGCGACTATAGGTATTCGAGCCGTCGCCGGGTTACTCGAAAGTTCGTCGGTGACATCTCCTCCGGTCTTTCCGCTCAGTAAGTAGTCGAGCACTATAACATCAGGCATCTCTTCGAGTACAAATCTTGCCACGCTCTCGCGGCCGTTATGTTCCACAGTCTCATGCCCTTCCATCCGCAGGAGAGTGGCGACCGTCCTTCTCAACTCATCATTGTCATCAATCACTGCTACTTTTGCCATAGAAGAATTGTGTCTTTAGAGTATGATCATTTCGCCAATGACGATATTGTACCAAGGCAAACATGAGGTACACATGAAGTCATGTGTGGTACAACAGAGCTATGGATGTCGAGATGGAGAATGCACCCTATGATTGGGATAGGTACGTTGCGGACGGTCTCGCCGCATTGCCGTTAACGTTTCGTGCACGTATAGATAATGTTGCTATCCTCCTCGAGGATAGGCCGAGCAGAGCGGTACGACAACGCGAAAAGCTCACACAACATGAAACTCTTCTCGGGCTTTACCAAGGTATTCCGCTCCCACTGCGGGGGGAGGGATATGGGGTGGGCGAGACCCTACCCGACACCGTGACGCTGTATCGTGAACCTATCATTGAGGAAGCGGAAGGAGTGCCCGAACTCGTGCGGCAGGTGGTCATCGAGACACTGTGGCACGAATTCGGCCACTTTTTCGGACTAGACGATGACGAGCTCTTGCGTCGCGAGGAGTTGCGAAGTGTGCGCGAACGGTAGTGTGCGCAGTCTTTCGCGTGGTGTGCAGAAAAACCTCCTACGCTTGCTTCGTTGAGAGTGTCATCCTATGGTCTTTCGGTTCAAATAGGGATATTTTGAAAGGGTAGGTTTTCCCAAGTTCAAGGCTTGTGCGGAGCTTTTCCGGACTCTCAAACTCACTGATGTGTACGAGTCCCGCCACACCCTCTTCTATCGAAGCAAGTGCTCCGTGCTTGTTGTACTTAATAATGACCGCAGAGACAACATCGCCTTTCTTGTATCGCTCCTGGGCACCCTTCCAAGGGTCTTCCTTGAGGGCTTTTATTGAGAGTGACACCTTACCTTCTTTAATTTCTATGATTTTAACCTTCACCTTTTCGCCCACTTTGTACATCGCTTTTGGATCCTCAACGAGCCCCCAGTCCATTTCTGAAATGTGCACGAGACCCTCGAGACCCTCATCGATTTTGATGAAGACTCCGAAATCAACAGTACCTGTCACCTCTCCCTCAACCACATCGCCCACTTGAAGCCGATCGATGAGCGTACCCTTTTCCTCTGACGGTCCTTTTTCAGAAAAAATTAGCTTACCTTCCACGGTGTCAGCGGTAATGATGGTGACTGAAATTTTTTCACCCACGAGCTTGCGGAGCTCGTCAAGTATTTTAGTTTTGTCTCCATCCTCCACGCGTGGGTAGTGCTCAGCTTTGAGTTGACTGGCGGGAAGAAAGCCTGCGATCCCTTGCCACTCAAGCATGAGACCTCCTTTATTCGCTTCGCGTACCACGAGGTCAAATGGAGTGCCTTTTGCGACAGCAGACTCCGCTTCTGCCCAAATGAGCGCTTGGCGCGCCTCCATAAGTGAGAGCTCAATGTACCCCTCGCGATTCGCGGGTTCCACCACCTTAGCGGCAATTGTGTCACCTACTTTAACGCGACGGAGGACATCAGCGGCCGTGAGGTACTCGCGACCGAACAGTATACCTGTGCCAAACGGGTGGAGGTCAACGTAAATTCTGTTTTTACCTAGTGCGACCACGGTTCCCTCCACTAAATCACCTTCTGAGGGAGGGTTTGGGCTCTCAGCAAAGTATCGATCCATCAAGGATTCTTTTTTTGTTCCCTCGTCCGCGATCTCCGTCATCTTCTCTTCTTGGGTCGTTTTTTCTGTGGTTGTTGCCATATACTAAAAAAGCGCCAAGGGTTCCTGCATGCTCAACCATCGCTCCCATGTGCAGGGGTTATCCCAGGGCGTTCCCTTGCGGGAAGGCCGATAATGTGAGCACTGTACAGAACAGTCATGAGTTTGTAAAGGAGGCACAACCTGTTCTGCAACTCCTGAATGGTGAAGGATTTGGCTGCACTAGAAAAGTATTGTGTGTATGGACGGTGACATCATTTTCTTTTTTTACACTTTCTACTTCACTTTTTCTACGGTATACTCGTACTATGGTTATCACCTACCACGGGGCGCAGTTTTTTAAGGTGTCGTTTGGCGACACCACACTTGCCTTCGGTCCCATTTCTAAGGAGTCAAAGCTGAAGCAGTCGAGGTTCGGTGCGGATATTGCGCTTATTTCGCTCGATCATCCTGATATGAATGGCGTTTCGCAGGTTTCTCACGGGGAAAAGGACCCTTTTATAATCGCGGGTCCGGGGGAATACGAGGTGGGGGGTGTGCTTATACGCGGGTATCCTACACTGTCTCGATATGGAGGCGTGGAGCGTATCAATACGGCGTATTTGGTTACTCTGGAGGGGATACTTCTCTTGTTTTTAGGAGCGCTTTGCACCAAAGAGTTGCCCACCGACCTCCGCCAACGGCTCGACAATGTTGATATTCTCTTCGTTCCCATTGGGGGAGAGGGTGTTCTCGAGCCCGATGATGCACATGAGCTTGCAGTTACGCTTGAGCCCCACGTGGTTATTCCCATGCATTTTGGGTCGGTGGGGAAGAAGCTGGCACTCGAGCAGTTCTTAAAAGAGGAAGGTTCCTCAACAAAGGCGACAGAGGAGAAGCTCACATTAAAACGTAAGGACTTAGAGGGCAAGCACAACGAGATTGTGGTGCTTGCCGAGTGATATGTTTATCGATTACCTGGAACGCCTCCGTAGCGAACCGAAGTCTGTGCGGCTTACCGCAACATATGTACTCTCAATTTCACTCACGGCCATAATTGCCTTCGTGTGGCTCGTTGCTCAGAGCGTTGCGCCCGCTCCGGAAGGCACTGCTTCGGCGACCAAGGGAGTAGGTGCGATTTCGGAACGGTTCGAGGCATTTGTAGCAGAGGAAGCTCCTGATGAGGGCGCGCAACCTCCACACCAGACGATTGAGGAAATACTTCAAAGTAGGGCACGTGCTGAATCAGCGGAAAGCACGTACGGTACCAGTTTACCCATATCATCCGAACAAGAATCCATGGGTGAGCAAAAGGATATACCCGCCATACAAGGAAGTGATGGACGTGCTCCTGGAACTGGCAAAAATTCGGTATCTGACATGCTCGAAAGTGACACGAGTTCGTGGTAGAATCGTCCCATGGCCAAGAATAAGAGCGATGTTTCAGCAGATTCCGTAGGTGTGCCGTCTCCGCTTGGTGTCGTGCCGAGGGCGATAACGACTGAAATGCGTGAGTCGTACCTCGCCTACGCGATGTCAGTCATTACCTCACGTGCACTTCCCGATGTGCGTGACGGGCTGAAGCCCGTGCATCGTCGCATCCTCTACACCATGCATCGCATGGGCCTCAATTCGAGTGCGAAGTTCCGTAAGTCGGCGGCCGTGGTGGGAGATGTGCTTGGGAAGTACCATCCACACGGTGACAGTGCGGTCTATGATGCGCTGGTGAAAATGGCGCAGGAGTTCTCCATGCGCTACCCGCTCGTTATGGGCCAAGGTAATTTCGGATCGATTGATGGTGATAGTGCCGCTGCCATGCGATATACCGAAGCGCGTATGGCGCGAATCTCTTCAGAAATGTTGCGTGATATTGAGAAGGAGACCGTACCATGGCGTCCGAATTACGATGGCACCCACAAAGAACCAGAGGTGCTTCCGGCAGCAGTTCCAAACCTTCTCCTCAATGGTACGTTGGGTATTGCGGTCGGGATGGCGACATCGATTCCTCCTCACAATTTGCGCGAAATTGTTGATGCAGTAATTCACCTTATCGATAATGAAGATGCATCGCACGACGAGCTGTTTAAGTTTGTGAAAGCGCCTGACTTTCCCACGGGCGCCGTGATATTTAACGAAAAAGAAATTCGTCATGCGTACGCCACAGGTAAGGGTCCCATGGTTGTGCGTGGCGAAGCGGAAATCGTTGAGGACAAAAGGGGTAGTTTCTCTATTGTGGTGACCTCGCTTCCATATCGTGTGAACAAGGCAGACTTGCTGGAGAAAATCGCAGGACTTGTGCACGAAAAGAAAATTGAGGGTATTCGCGACTTACGTGATGAGAGTACTCGCGATATTCGCGTTGTCATTGAGCTCAAAGGGGGAGCTCAGCCGCAAAAGGTGCTCAACTACCTCTACAAACACACCCAACTTGAGGATGTCTTCCACCTCAACATGGTCGCGATCGTCGATGGAGTCCCACAGACACTCTCACTCAAAGGTGTATTGGAGCAGTTTGTGCTTTACAGAAGGGAAGTGGTGCGTAAACGGTGCGAGTTTGACCTTGGAAAGGCGCGTGATCGTGAACACATACTATTGGGACTAAAAAAGGCACTTGATCACATCGACGCTATCATCAAAACCATCCGGGCGAGCAAGGATGTTCCTGAGGCTCATGCCGCGCTCATGAAGAAGTTTGGTTTTTCTGATCGGCAGGCAACCGCCATCCTTGAGATGCGACTCCAAAAACTTGCCGGGCTTGAGCGAAAAAAAATCGAGGATGAACTCAAAGAGGTGCAAACTCTCATTAAATGGCTTGAATCTGTTTTGAAGGACAAAAAAAAGATGGCGAACCTTATCAAGGACGAACTTGTAGAGGTAAAAGAAAAGTTTGGCGATGACCGGAGGACTAAGCTTGTGAAGGGTGGGGTAAAAAACCTCAATCCTGAAGACCTTATTCCCGAGGCGGAGAGTGTGCTTGTACTTACTAAAGGGGGCTATATCAAGCGCACCAACCCTGACGAATACAAGCGCCAGAAACGTGGGGGGGTGGGTGTGGTGGATCTCAACACCAAAGAGGAAGATTTTGTCACTTTGTTTTTGACTGCGAACACGCATGACGACCTTCTTTTTTTCACAAATCGCGGAAAGGCGTACCAGATAAAAATGTATGACGTGCCTGAGGGAAAACGTGCCACGAAAGGAAAAAGCATCATGAATTTTCTTCCGCTGGCAGCTGAGGAACGGGTAACGTCAGTGGTGGCGATGACAAAAGAAGTGAAGCAAGGCGAAGGAGCGCTCCTCATGGTCACGCGCGATGGTGTAGCGAAGAAGACAAACGCAAAGGATTTTCACGACGTTCGTCGAAGCGGCATTATAGCCATTAAGCTCGGGGCAGATGATGAGCTTATACGCGCCACTTTTATTGGAAAAGGGGAAACCGCTGTTCTCGCGTCGAGCAAGGGCCAATCAATACGCTTTAAAGAGTCGGATGTACGGGAAATGGGCAGAGCGGCAGGAGGCGTGCGCGTAATGAAGCTCGTGAAAGCCGACTTCTTGGTGGGTGTAGACGTTGTGTTGCGCGGATTGAAAGAAAAGGAGATTTCCCTACTTTCGGTTGCGGAAAATGGATACGGGAAGCGTACGCCGTTAAGCGAGTTCAAGGTGCAAAAACGTGGGGGTTCCGGTATCAAATGCGCATCCGTCACCACAAAAACTGGTGCACTCATGGCTACTCGCATACTTCCTCCTGACACAGAGGAGCTTGTGGTAGTCTCGCGCAAGGGGCAGGTGATTCGTACGAGTGTCGAGGAGATTCCGCTTCTAGGCCGCTCCACCCAAGGTGTGCGTATTATGAAGTTGCGTGAGGGGGATAGCATCGCGGCATTCATCTGTTTGTAGTGCGTGTGTGCATAAGCGATGCCTGTGCTGTGCTGTAGCTGGTATACTCTACTGCATGGCCTTTGCTGATCCTACACATGTACTTGAGCAGTTGGGTGTGTCAATGGGTATGCAGGTTGCCGATTTTGGAGCGGGTGCAGGGTATTACAGTGTGGCTGCTGCATCCATGGTGGGAGGGGATGGGCTGGTGTGGGCTATTGATGTACAGCAAGACCTGCTCACCAAAGCGAAGCATGCGGCGAATCCACAGGAGATGAAAGTGCTTCGATTTGTTCATGGAGATTGTGAGGTTCCTGAGGGTACCCAGCTCAAAAAAGGCTCAATAGATATAGTGATACTGTCCAATGTGCTTTTCCAATGTGACAATAAACTTGGTGTGCTCACCGAGGTGGTGCGTGTGCTCAGGCCTATGGGGAGACTACTTCTCATAGAGTGGGCCGGTTCATTTGGAGGGATTGGTCCACCGGCGGAACTTGTGCTCTCACGTGAGATAGTGCGAACTTTATGTGCACAAGTTGAGCTTGAGTTCGAACGTGAGCTCGATACCGGAGACTACCATTATGGGCTAGTTTTTCGATACCATGGATCGTAAGTGGAGTGTATTTGAGATAGCAATTTTAGTAGCATGCGTTTTACTTGCCGTGGGGGCCCTATTGGTGCTCCGCACATATTCTCCTACTGAAAAAATTGTTGCTCCTACTATTACAATATGGGGCACGTTGCCACAACAACAGATGACAGAGTTTATCTCCGAACTGGCGAAAGAGGTGCCATTTGTAGAAAATGTTCGCTATGTTGCATTCGCTCAAGATCAGTATTATTCAAGGCTACTTGAGACGTTTGCTTCTGGTGCAAGCAACGCACCCGACTTGTTTTTGATTGATCAAGCACATTTTTTTGAGTTTGAAAACAAAGTGTACGATATTTCGGAATCGCTTCCACCCAACCAATTTACCAATGATTTTGTTGAAGCCGCTGAAGTGTTCCTTGTGGGTGGAGCAGTGAGGGCTGTGCCTTTTTCGATTGATCCTCTCGTGTTGTACTGGAATCGGGACCTATTTGCCAATGCGGGCATTGCTGAGCCACCAACTACTTGGACTGAGCTCATTACTCTTGTTCCAAAAATAACTGCGTATGAAACCGGTACCACACTGCGACAAAGCGCGGTTGCGTTGGGAACGTACGATAATATACAAAACGCTCGAGCAGTGCTTTCCGCACTCCTCCTTCAGAGCGACGTGCGCATCGTTGATACCCGTTCTCAAAAAGCGGCAATATCAGACCTTACGCGCGCGACCGATGGGTACGAGAAGCGTGGTGAGGCCGTGCTACGCTACTATTCCGACTTTTCAAATCCGACAAAAGCAGTCTACACATGGAATTTATCCAGAAGTTCCGACCGCGCAAGTTTTCTTGATGGAACATTGGGACTCTATATGGGATTCGCGAGTGAAAATGAGTTACTGAAGAAATCGAACCCCAATCTCAATTTTGATGTGGCGCCACTTCTTCAGCGGGCAAGTGCAAAAAGGAAAGTCACGTATGCACATGTATATGGCTTCGTGGTGCCGAAGCTCGTGCCACATTCTCAAGCTCAAAATGCGGTACAGGTTGCTCGTGTATTGAGTTCCACGCAAGCCATTGCAGCTTTCACCAAGAGTATAGGTTTGCCTCCCGTACGTCGTGACTTAGTAGCCGCTCCCCAAGTTACCACGTTTGGTAGTGTGAGCTACACATCGGCACTTATAGCACGGTCTTGGTTGGAACCGTCTTCGGTTGTGACGGATCAGGCATTTGGTACCATGGTGCATGATGTAACCACTGGCGCATCTACACCCCAAAGCGCGATAGCAGTGGCTGAGGGAGAAATAAATGCAGCCTTAAGTGCCTTGCAGAGAAGGTAGGTGAAGGTACAATAGTGCATACAACATGAGATTCTTACGAAAAAGTGTACTTAAGAAATACTGCACACCTCGTATTGTTATACTTGTATCGTTTACCTATCTTCTGCCACTCGCCAGAGTTGCAGAGGCGGTGGCGTTTCAGAATCCTCTCAGGTTCCGTACAATCGAAGAGTTACTCGTCGCGATTTTGGATGCGGTTGTGATGATTATGTTTTCCATCGTGATTCTTGCGTTGGTCTACGCTGGTTTTCTTTTTATTAAAGCGCAAGGACAACCGGCGGAATTGGAGAAAGCAAGGAGTGCGTTTTTTTGGGGGGTGGTGGGAGGCGTCATTGTGTTGGGGGCAAAAGGATTGGCGCTCGCTATTGAGAGTACTGTGAGTGAGTTGAGGAAGTAGTTCCCACGTATGCTACAAAATAGAAAAAAAAGTTTAACACTGCAGTTGTTCGCACTCTTACTTTTCGTTCCCGCACATGCACAGGGCGAAACAATACGAACACTTATCGAGCGAGTGATGGACCTTGTAACACTTGTGTTGCCTATTATTGCAGGACTTACGCTTTTTTTTGTACTGTGGGGTGGTGTGAAGCATATTGCGGTGAGTGGTGATGCAAAGGGCAGAGAGGAATCACGCAATGCTCTTATTTGGGGTGTACTCATCCTCTTTGTAATAGTGTCTGTGTGGGGAATCGTTGCTATCGTCTCAAAAACTTTTTTTTAGGCAACTATGGTATCAAATTTTTACGTTCGTCTGCTCTTGGTGGGTGCCCTAGCCGCTCCTGGTTTCATTCATGCAGTCACAACACTTGATGAGATTTTTGAAAGTGCGTATTTGCTTGTAGGGTGGTTAGTAACACTGGCACTCGCAAT
>JAYRER010000015.1:0-7924 GCA_041908795.1 Minisyncoccota bacterium
CTCGTAAGTACGTGCTTCGACCTCCTCGTATTCAGTCTCTTTGTTGGACAGGGGGAAGCGGTGCTCCAGACGAACTGGTTTGTCGCGAGCGTGGTGACCGAGCTCATCCTTCTCTTCTCGCTCCGGAGCATGCTCCCCATGCGCAAGGTGGGACTCCCAAGTGAACCACTCGTCTTACTCACTGTGCTTGCGGGTGTGACTGCGCTCGCACTCCCGTTCCTCCCGTTTGCCCAACGCATCTTTTCTTTCACCCCTCCCACACTGGGTACACTTGGCATCATTGCACTCATCGCGATTGCCTACCTCTTTACGACGGAATTGGTGAAGGGGTTTGTGGTGCGACTGCTCCCATCCAAGGAACAGGACATTGGCGGCGCAACGTGTGCCGAGCAATTGTAACGGCACGGGTCACTTGTCCACAGTGGACATGTAAAGTCAACTTTACATGTCGCGACCACGCGCTACACTGGATGCATACTCACTTACACATACTACTATGACACACCAAAACACCGAGGGCGGCTACGCCCTTATGATAGGAATTATCATCGCGGCGTTCGTTATCGGTGGGGGTGCAGTGTACTACCTTCGCACTCCTGTGGGCGATACTGATGTAGCGCAAACACCACTTGATGCGATTGACGCCGCGCGCGAAACCGCGGCAATGCTTGAAGAAGATGCGCAAAAAAAGCAATGATGGCAGAGCAAGGAGCTGTGGCGGAAGGCGGGGACACGGTTGAGTCGCCACTTGAAGACACTGGAGCAATGGAGAAAAAGAGTATGGAGGACACACGAACAGGTATCGTGCCAGCCGTACAGGTTGCAGGTTCCTATGAAGCGTACGCGCAAGAGAAGCTCGCGCGCGCAACCGACGGCGATGTGGTGCTCTTCTTCCACGCACCGTGGTGTCCCACCTGCAGGTCTGCGGACAGTGCGATCACTGCGACAGCCGCAAGCATTCCGAGCGGATTCACCATCCTTAAAACCGATTACGACAGCAACACCCGCCTTCGGCAAGTGTACGGTGTCACGAGCCAGCATACCTTCGTGCAGGTGGATGCGAGTGGCAACCTTATCAAGAAGTGGAGTGGAAGCGCTTCGGTTGTTGACATTGTCGCACAAGTAAAGTAGGAGTTGGCACCCCACCACAATGACCCTCTTTCTCATTGCATTTCTCGCGGGTGTACTCACCGTACTCGCACCCTGCATTCTGCCGCTCCTTCCCATTGTGGTGGGGGGTGCCGCGGCGGATCATGCGGACCGAAGAAAACTGTTCGTCATCACGGGTTCACTCGTGCTCTCGGTTGTTGTCTTCACGCTCCTCCTCAAGGCTTCAACGCTCTTCATCGACATTCCGCCGTCGTTTTGGACCTACTTTTCAGGCGGGATTCTTGTGGCGCTTGGGCTCGTGCTCCTTTTTCCCACGCTCTGGGAGCGCCTCCCCGTGACCGCACTCCTCAACCGTAAAGGTAACGAGCTTCTCGCGACAGGGACGCGCAAAAAAAGCGTGTGGGGTGATGTGCTCATGGGAGCCGCGCTTGGTCCCGTCTTCTCGACATGCTCCCCCACCTACTTCGTTATTCTTGCAACGGTGCTCCCGAGCAATTTTACGCTGGGACTCCTGTACCTGTTTGCCTACGCGCTCGGCCTCGCATTCATGCTCATTGCTATTGGCTACCTTGGGCAGAGACTTGTTGGCAGACTCACCGGAGCTGCGGATCCGCACGGGTGGGTAAAGCGCGGCATGGGGGTACTCATTACGCTCGTAGGGCTCGCCGTGCTCACAGGATTCGATAAGAAGGTAGAAACGGCAATTCTTGATGCTGGATTCTTTGATGTCACAAAAATCGAGCAGACCCTCCTCGAGCAAGCACCAATGCCTGGTTCTTCAACCGAAGGCGAACGCGGCACTCTTCCCACCCTCACGATGCCCACCGGGGAGGTGGGTGTCTCGGGGGAATTCCCCCAAGGGGAGCAGAGTGGTACTTCGACCGGCTCAAGTAGCGAGCCACGCGGCGCAACGGGTACCGAGGACGCAGAACGCACATCGCCGCCTCTCATAGAACCCCAAGCGGGACCGAAGGCACCGGAGCTTGCGGGTATCAGCGCGTACCTCAACACCGACGGCAAAGAAATCACCCTTGCCGGGTATCGAAACAACAAGGTTGTGCTCCTTGATTTCTGGACCTACAGCTGCATTAACTGCAAACGTACGCAACCCTACCTCAATGCATGGCATGAGAGGTACGGTGACAGAGGTCTCGTGATTGTGGGTGTACACACGCCGGAGTTTGCCTTCGAGCAGAAGCGTGAGAACGTCGAGCAAGCCCTGCGCGACCAAGGCATCAAGTACCCCGTGGTGCTCGACAACAGGTACTGGACGTGGACCGCATTCGGCAACCGTTTTTGGCCTCGAAAGTACCTCATTGATATCGACGGCACCATCGTCTACGACCACATAGGCGAAGGCAAGTACGATGAGACGGAGGCGAAGATTGTGGAGCTCCTCGAAAAACGGGCATCTATCGTAGGGTACCGTGAGGGCGCAGCAGCAGGCACACCCTCCAATGTGACCGAAGTGGACTTCAATGCGGTCAACAGTCCCGAAACGTACTTCGGCGCAAAACGCAACAGCAACTTGGGGAATGGTATCCGTAGCGCTACGGGCGTGCAATCCTTTATGGCGCCCTCTGCGCTTATTCTAGGCAAGCTCTACCTCGACGGTACATGGAGTATCGTCGATGAGTTTGCCGAGGTACATGAGAGCAACGGCTCCATCAAGTTTCGTTTCAGCGCGAAGAACGTGTACATGGTGCTCGCGAGTGATGCTCCACAATCTCTCACCGTCTCCCTCGACGGTGAGCCGATCAATAGGAGCGCAGGAAAAGATGTTTTTGGTGGTACTCTTACCGTGGCGGGAGAACGGCTCTATCACGTTATCGAACTTGACGACTATGGGACACACACGCTTGAAATATCCGTTCCAACAGGCGTTCGGGTATACACATTCACATTTGGGTAATGGGAGTGCGAAACACAGTTCATGAAGCGCGCACCTCTCTCCGCATGAGTCAGGAAGCGTTGGCACGACAGGTAGGCGTAACCCGCCAAACCATTATCGCGATTGAGCGAGGCAACTACACGCCTTCGGTTCTCCTTGCGATTCGTCTCGCGCAGGTGTTTCGCGTGCCGGTTGAACAATTATTTACTATAGTAGAATGATATGAGCTACCTTGGAAAAGAAACATATGCGGGTGCGCTGTTCGTGCTCCTCCTCCTCGCGTTTGCGGACCCGCTCATGGTCTTCATGCCGACACCGCTCTTTTACTGCATCTCCGCGCTCTTTATCGCCACCGCGGCGCTTTTCGTGGGACTCATCCTTCGCGAAAGGCCACAGGATGAGCGCGAAGAGGCGCACATTCGTCAAGCGGGTCGCGTGGGGTACCTCCTCGGCACACTGGTGCTCACCCTTGGTGTGGTCGTAGAGAGCATGGTGCACCATACCGTTGACCCCTGGCTATTGGTTGCGCTCGGGGCCCTTATAGTAGGCAAATTTGTGACCTACAGCTACCTCACAAGGCATGATCGGTAGCGTATTTTGCTCATCAATGTGCCTATGTAACTGTGGACAGTTGTGTGCTAACCTCAGGTTAGAAACAAAAAACGGGAACAGGAGAAATGGCAGGTCATGCGCAAGCTTAAACCACGTCGTCCTAAACTTGGCAAAATACAGATGCACGAGCTGAACATTATTGTTCAGCCACGGAGAACATTTAACAACCTTGATGAACTTGCTGAAAGCATAAGAAAGACAGGTGGGTTCCTTATGGCACCTATTGTTGCGTTGTTTTCCCCCACCGAGGTGCTGCAGTACCTTGATACTGTGAATGCGGTGTACAGCACTACCTATGAGGTAGGTGATCTCATTCCGTCGCATGGTCCGAACGGAACACAGTATTTCATTCTGCTTGCCGGAGAGAGAAGGACACGGGCGTACAAGCTCCTTGTTGAACGGGGCCTGGCTGATGCAGCCTATTGGGCAGATGTTCGTTCTTCCCTAGCACCGGTCGTTGCGCTCGAAATACAGCTGGCGGAAAATACGCACGTTTCAGTACCCCATGCAGAAGAGGCACACGCGTACAACCGACTGTTCCGTTTCGAGCGCACAAGACGACCTCAGTTGAGCATGGCGCAATTTGCACGACGTGTTGGTCGCTCGGCGATGTGGGTGAGCAATGCGTTACGATTCTGCGAACTACCGGAAACAATACAGAACTTGGTTGAGAATGGCATGTTCGCCTATGGTTCTGCCCTGCAGCTCACACGTTTGCAGAAAAGTGGGGTCGATGAGTCAGCACTAGTTGAGTGGACAGTGGCCGCGTGTGTGCACGACTACAGTGTCGCAAAACTCAAATCTCGGGTGGACAGCTACCTCTTCGCACGAAGCGAAGGGCAATGTGATTTGCTCGCGTTGATGGAAGATGGTCGCAATATGCTTGAGCGACGTCAGTATCGACGGCGAGTGGTAGCAGAAAGACAGCTGGAATGGCTGCGTGTCAATGAAGACTACGTGCGACAAATCCTTGCGCTGTATGAGACTGGGCTTCTCGGGACACCCGATGCAGTGTATGCCGAGGGTAGTCCCAGACGTCGTCTGCGTTCACTTATGAACGTACTCCTAAGAATGATCAAAGAGCACCCCTCACTCTTCAGACGTGAGACGAGAGCAGATGAAGAGACGGTGCTTCGAGACTATCTAATAACGTAACTCAAGACAACTGACAGGCCAGGAAACTGGCCTGTAATCACATCTAACATTTTCGGTCGGATAGTTTCATACATGCCTCCAGAGCATACTTGTGGTGATCTTAATCATTTACTCTACCGTGAGCGTTTCAATACGTTGTGCGTTGTCTTTCTTGCGTTATACTTACGATATGAAGAAAGAATGTCTCACACAGGTACGCGCCGGTAGCATGTTGGCAATTGTCTTATGTGCGACGTTCAGGCTCTGCTTGGTATGATTGTTGTAGATGTCGAGGCTAGCGGGACTAACTACGAGAAACACTCGATACTTTCGGTGGGTGCACTCGATTTCTATAATCCGGACAATCGGCTCTACCTTGAGTGCCACATATGGGAGGGTGCGCACATTGACCCAGAGGCACTCAAGGTGTGTGGTTTCTCGAAAGAGCAGGCGGTTGATGCAACAAAAATAACCGAGGCGCAACTCGTGGGACAGTTCCTCACGTGGGCGGATGGTATCGAAGACATGACACTCGCTGGGCAAAATGTCTCCTTCGACCGCGACTTTCTCAAAGCGGCGACGGAACGCGCCGGCTACGACTGGCCGTTTGCATACCGCACCATAGACACCCATACACTCGCGTACATGCACCACGTGCTCCGAGGAAAAAACATCCCGCAAAAGAAGCGTCACAGTGGGCTCGATCTTGACGCAATCCTCAACTACGTCGGCATACCCAATGAGCCGGAACCCCACAACGCACTCACCGGCGCTCTCTCGCATGCGGAGGTGATTTCCCGTCTTCTCTACGGGAAGGCACTCCTTCCGGAATTTGCACGGTTCTCTTTGTCCCACGGGTAAGCCATGCACCTGCCCGTGGGAGATGCTATAGTTAACGCATGGATTTCATGAAGAAACGCTCACGGGTCGAGCATATGCTCATGATGCAGGGCGAAGAAGAGGTCTCTGAAACCTCGTGGAGGATTTTTCGCATCATGGCGGAGTTCGTCTCCGGTTTTGAACTCCTCCGTAAGTACCACCTTGCGGTAAGTATATTCGGGAGTGCGCGCGCGCTCGCCGACGACCCGTGGTACAAGGAAAGCCAGAAGCTCGGCTACCTCTTGGCGAAAGATGGGTTTACCGTCATCACGGGTGGGGGAGGGGGTATCATGGGGGCCGCCAACAAGGGTGCCTACGAGGGTGGCGGCAACAGTGTCGGACTCAATATCAAACTTCCACATGAACAGCGCCTCAACGGCTACGTCACCGATTCGGAAACCTTTCACTTCTTCTTCACACGGAAAGTGATGTTATCGTTTGCAAGCGAGGTATATATTTACTTTCCCGGAGGACTGGGTACGCTTGACGAGCTGTTCGAGCTCTACACACTGGTGCAGACGAAAAAAATTCCGCAAGTACCCATTGTACTCATTGGCACCGAGTACTGGACCCCGCTTCTCGATTGGCTTACGTCCGTCGTGGCGGAAAAGTATCATGCCATAGGCGAACATGATGTCGAACTACTCAAGCTCGTGAACTCAGCCGAAGAGGCGCACACCTACATCAGATCGCTTGACCAACCAAGCATACCACATGACGATAATCTATAGTGATAAGGGGCTTTGCACCAAAGATGACAATGCGCTTTTGGAGCGGCTCGGACCTCGTATTGACCAGCTAGCAAAAGCAAGCATTGACCACACCTACAACTCGCCGGAGACGTGCCTCGCGACACCTACCGACAGAAAGGTAATTGAGAAAGTGGTGGCGACGACTCGAGTTCTTGTGGGAGACCTCCGACTTGTGCTGGTGGTAGGCATAGGGGGATCCGATCTTGGTGCACGCGCCGTATACGATGCGCTTCTGGGTTATCGCTCCGCTGTGGATCCCACACACGTTCCACGGCTTGTATTTATCGAGTCGGTAGAGCCAGAAATATTGGAGCTTCTTTACTCTCATCTGGGCGATATGGCTCCGGAACCGGAACATGTGGCGGTGGTAGTTGCGAGCAAATCGGGACAAACCGTAGAAACTTTAGTGAATGCTGCGGTGGTACTCAATACCCTGGAGCAACACTATGGTACCCACGCAAGCTCGCGCGTACTTGTGGCTACTAATGAGGGGAGTCCGCTCGCCGTTCGCGCACGTGACGATGGTCTCACCGTACTGACCACACCACTCCATGTGCCGGGGAGATATTCGGTGGGCACTACTGCGGGCCTTCTGCCACTCGCACTTGCAGGCATTAACATTGAAAGCTTTGCTCGTGGAATGGCTGACGGAATACATGTATCTACCTCTGTAAGTATTGACAATCCCGCCGCACGTCATGCCTTTCTGTTATTCCATCATGCCACGAAACACGACGTTCGCACACATGACTTATTTCTTTTTCATCCCGAGCTTGAAACCCTTGGCAAGTGGTACCGTCAACTTCTTGCGGAATCAATAGGAAAGGAGAAGCCAGAGAGTAAGGAACGTATCGGCATCACACCTTCGGTAGTCATTGGCACCACCGACCTTCACAGCGTGCTCCAGCTCGTTTTTGCGGGACCGCGCGACAGGTTCACCACCTTTGTTGCCGCACCCAATGCGTGGGCAGGGCCCGAGGTTCCCTCTCACACTTCACTCCTAGCAGCACCCACACTTTTCGGAGGCAGAAGTGCCGGAGCGGTTAACTGTGCCATCTACGAGGGTGTCAAACGTGCATACGAGCGTGAGGGCCTCCGCTACTGTGAGGAAATACTTTCAGAGCTCTCCGCCGAGGAGCTCGGTCGTTTTATGGGAATACATATGGCATCCATCATTTACCTTGCCGAGCTTTTTGGTGTGAACCCTTTTGATCAACCTGCGGTTGAGCTGTACAAAGAAGAGGTGCGGTGTATCCTTGGAAAAACATAGTATATGAGAATTCTTTTTGATATTGGAGGAACAAGAACACGTGTTGCACTCTCGAAGGAAGGCAACACAATAGGTGAACCAGTTAAGTTTGATACCCCCCAAACGTACCAAGAGGGCATAGACGCAATTGCTGAGGCTACGCGAAGTTTACTTGCAGAGACACATGCAACCTGCGCAGCTGGCGGCATCGCAGGCCCACTCTCAGAAGACAAGCGCGTGCTGGTGAATACAACAATCCTCCCATCATGGAAAGGTATGCCAATAGCAGAAGACTTA
>JAYRER010000016.1:0-4390 GCA_041908795.1 Minisyncoccota bacterium
AGAGGTGAGTGGTGTAAACGATGTGGGCGTATTCTCCGACGCTGTTGATTGCTGCTGTGTAACATCCTCCATACTGGTGGAATAAGACTAGTAAATAAATGATGTTGGTGCGCATACGTGCGCACACTGCTACATAAAACAATAGCACTGTTAGTACCCTTTGACTAGTCGGGGTTACCTACTTCAGCCTTGTTGCAAGATATTTTTTGAATTCACGACCAATATCTTTCCGTTCGAGTGCGTACTCGACCGTGGCGCGAAGGTAGTTGAGTGGATCGCCGGTGGTGAACCACTCACCATTGTCTATTTCCTTTACCCGCACCGTCCCCCCTTGGTGCACGTACGTTCTGATCGCGTCGGTGATCCATAGCTCCCCCCCCTTACCGAGCGGCGTATCGCGCAAGATACGCACAATGTCATGGGTGAGGATCATGCGTCCGAACTGTGCGAGTTGCGATGGTGCTTCGGAAACGTTTGGCTTTTCGATGATATCTTCGATCTCGTGCGTCCCTTTCTTCAAACGCACAATACCGTACCGATCCACCATGCTGCGAGGCACCTTCTGCACTCCAATGATGGGACAGTGGTGCTTCTCAAATTCATTAACAAGTTGTTTCGTAAAAGATACCTTTGACTTCACCAGGTCATCACCGAATGCGAACACGAACGGATCGTCACCAACCACACTCGCCGCCGAGAGAATGGGGGTGCCGTTCCCATACGGCCCCTTCTGACGCACATAAATGAAATTCGCTAAGCCGGATATTTTCTGCACCATGGAAAGGTAGCTCGCCTTACCTGCTTTCTCAAGACTTTGTTCGAGCTCGGCAGACCGATCGAAGTGGTCTTCGAGCGGCTTCTTGTCCCACCGCGTCACCATGACCACATCCTCGACCCCAGCGTCCGCCAATTCTTCAACCAAATACTGAATGATTGGTTTGTCGACGATCGGAAGCATTTCCTTCGGTTGTGCTTTTGTCGCGGGCAGGAGACGTGTCCCCGACCCAGCAACCGCGATAACAGCTTTGCGAATGTTCATGGATGGTGTGCGTTATGTAAGTGAATACATGCATCATACACCTCGCGCACGACCGGACAACCGTCGCTCTGTGGATGCGCCGCTGGTACACATGCACAACTTACACTATCATGTGTATGATGAACGACACTATCACGGCGGAACGAGCGCGACAGCCGCTCGAGTGGCAGGCACATGAGTACGTGCATACGGAAAAGACATCGGAGTGGTACTGGGCGCTCGGGCTCTTAGCGCTCGCATGCTCCGTCGCCGCCCTCTTGTACAACAACGGCATCTTTGCGCTACTCATCCTCATCGGCGCTTTCGTGCTAGCACTCTTCGCATCGCGCAGACCACCACTCGTCACCTTTAACCTATCGCAACGCGGCATACGTATTGATGATGCATTCTACCCATTCAACGCCCTCAAATCGTTTGCGGTACACGAGCTCTCGCCAAACCACATACCGAAACTTATTCTCGAAGCACGCCACGGTCTCATGCGACACATCATCATACCGATCGAGGGCGTGCACGCGGACGATGTGCACGATTTTCTCGTAAACTACCTACCCGAAGAGGACCATGCGGAACCACTCATCATCCACGTCATGGAGTGGCTCGGTTTTTGATTTT
The DNA here is from genome assembly GCA_041908795.1 of Minisyncoccota bacterium. Classification (GTDB taxonomy): domain Bacteria; phylum Patescibacteriota; class Minisyncoccia; order Phycocordibacterales; family UBA12088; genus CAYLHB01. The sequence goes on from JAYRER010000016.1 coordinate 1,655, forward strand.
ACACCGAAAGCATTGACCTTTTCTGTAGAGGGTGGCAAAAAAGTAAAAGAATTGGTATAGTGGTGGCGACGCATTGTCGTCACCTGTGTTCGCCCTCGTAGTTTAATGGATAGAACTCGGGATTGCGGATCCCGTAATCGAGGTTCGATTCCTCGCGAGGGCACAAACGAACGGAGTGAGGTGTGACACCGCAGCAAGGTCTGGGAGACCTTGTGTGAGGAATCGAAGCCCGATCGAGCAGCTTTTGGAGCTGAGCAAAGCGATAGCGAACAAAAGATCCGATCGGGATACTGAACGTGTAACGTTCGATTCCTCGCGAGGGCACAAAGGCACATGAATGTTGAGACGTTCATGTAGAAAGCAAACTGCTTTGCTTTCGTGGCTTTGTGCCAAACGGAGTCATCCGCCGAAGGCGGAGACGAGTTCGGGCAGGAGCCACACAATATTTTTGGAGCAATGCGAACAAAAATATTGCTGTGAGCTGACGCCACAAAGAGTGCTCGAGTGCCGAGCGGAGACATGTCCTGTGCGTAGCGCAGGACAGTCGAGCTGGGAACAAATCCAATACACACGAACAGAAAAACAACCCGCGTTTCCGCGGGTTGTTACTTGCTCTCCCCTGTTTTCGCAAGCGCCTTGGTGAGTCGTGACTTCTTGCGTGCGGCCGTATTTGCCTTTATGACTCCGCGTTTTGCCGCCTTGTCTATTGCCTTGTAGGCCTGTACGAGTTTTGCGGCAGCATCTTTCCCGGTCGTGCCAATCACCTGCACGACTTCTTTTACCGCTTCCTTCATTGCACGCTTGCGCCGTATATTGAACACACGCTTGCGTTCGTCCGCGCGCTTTGTTTTCTTTGCTGAACGTGTTATCGGCATATGTGCGAAGAGGGTACCATATTCACTAAAAAATACAAGTGCCCTACAAATGTTGTCCTTGAAATGGTCGACGAAGGGCAAAGTAGCCGAGCGTTGCCACGATCGCTCCCAGGGTGTCCGCCAGCATATCTTTTTGGGCGTCCCATATGTCTCCCTGGCTCCCAAGGTATGCGGCACCGGCGGCCGGATCGGAGAGTGCTGCGTAGATCCACTCAACGAGCTCGTAGCTCATTGCTATCGTAGCAATGACAAATATGGGGTATGTAAAGAGAAGGAATCGGTTGGCGACCAAACGCTTCTCGTAGAGCCACTCTACAATGGGAAAGGCATAGAAACCGACCGCAAAATGCGCGATACGGTCAAAGTGATTGCGCGCAAAGCCGAACGTGTCGGTCACCCAGTCGAAGGGAACGAGTGCGAAGGTGTAGTGCCCGCCGATCGTATGGAGGAAGATGAGTACACTCATAAGAACATACCCCGCATTCGAAAAACGAACGCCTCGTGCGTACAGCGCAATAATCACGCCAACAATAATCCACACCGTCACATTCTCAACGAACCAGGTCGCACGGTCGGTGGGGTTGAGCGCGAGCACGACACACTCGACGAGGTAGATCAGAAAAAGCGCCAGTGGTACGCGAGACCGTGGTTGCATGTACTAACATCATACCCGCTTCACAGGTGTGGTGTACAGTCCCGCGGTGCGCTATCATGCGTACATGATCGCTTCCCTATCAGGCACGGTTCGTGCGCTCCAGCATGGTTCACTCATTGTTGATGTGCATGGGGTCGGCTACCGCGTACACAGTACGCAGCGCTTCATTGAGACGAGCGGAACGGGTGACGAAGTCTCCCTCTTTACCCACCTGGTGGTGCGAGAAGACGCTCTCGAGCTCTTCGGCTTTCCGTCACTCGAGGAACTAGAACTGTTCCAACTCCTCATCGGCGTCAACGGCATTGGTCCACGGTCCGCGCTCGGCATTATCGGCCTCGACACGGTCGGAAAACTGGCGCACGCCATTGCACAAAGTGATGTTGCATACCTCACCACCGTGAGTGGTGTTGGCAAGAAAAGCGCGGAAAAAATCATCCTCGAGTTACGTGAGAAAGTCGAAAGACTTGCCACAGCAGACACGTCGCCGCAAGCAAGCGCAGACCGTGATGTACTTGAGGCACTCCAGGCATTGGGGTATCGTGCAGACGATGCGCGCGAGACACTTCGTGCACTGCCCCACGATATTACGGAGCAGGGTGCACGTATTAAAGCGGCACTTCGTCTCCTCTCGCGACAATGAGTACGGAGTATGGGGCGAGCGCATCACACACCTTGCTGTACCATAACCATGACACCATTCCTCACCACACTTCGTGCACTCATTCCACAACGTTTGTTTGCTCGACTACAACCCACCTACCATGCCCTCCTCGCCACTCTCGGAGCGATTCGATACGGTTACCCCTCACGTCACCTGTACGTGATTGGCGTAACGGGAACTAAAGGCAAGAGCACGGTGACCGAGCTCGTCGCCGCACTGCTCGAGGAAGCAGGACACACCGTTGCACTATCGAACACCATTCGTTTCAAACTGGGGACCACCAGTGAGCCGAATCGCTACAAAATGAGCATGCCGGGTCGTTTTTTAATTCAGCAATTACTTTCTCTTTATCGGGTTGTACTTCGTATGTTGGAGTGAAATTGTTTTCTATATCTACACCGAATCCCTTTTTTACTAAATCTCTGATGTGTCCAAAACTAGATTTAACAGTAAAATCTTTACCTAAAAACCCTTCAATGGTTTTAGCCTTTGCAGGTGACTCGACAATAACTAAATTTTTTGCCATGTATATATATGTATATTAA
>JAYRER010000017.1:0-28511 GCA_041908795.1 Minisyncoccota bacterium
CAATAAAGTGACGCGCAAGGAATTGAAGCACGTGCAAGACCTACTGAACGAACGACCACGCAAGGTTTTGGACTGGCGAACACCGAAAGAAGCGTTCGAGGAATTATTAGAAAAACGTGCAGTTAGAGTTTGAGTCCAAGCTGCCATAAATCCCACTACATCCCGACCAAGAAGGGTTAATCTTGGTTTACGTGACTGAACTAACAAAAAGCCCCAATCCAGGTTTAACCGGAGAGGGGAAATTTGAATCTCAAAACAGTGTACCTCAAGTCCCAAGGGTACTACTAGACTTCGACAAGCCAATGAAAAGCGCGGCTCAACGACTTCTCCGCATTGCAAAAGCCTATGCGACCTGCAGTGATGACTGGGAAGTTGAAGGTGTGGTCATTACTATTCTCCCATGTACCATCAGCAATGCCATACCACTCAGTCGAACAGAACCGATTGCCTATAGCCATTAGCCACTGCCCATCGGGTACCGGGCCGTGGTATTTCGTAAGCACCGAACGTACCGCTTCAAGATTCGGCTGCGGTCCGATCGTTACCCACTTGAACCTGCCTGTCTGCATGCCCACAAGAACGTGACCGTGAAACTTCCAACTGTTTGTATAGCCGATACTGTTGGGAATTTTTTCCGGTTTGGGATTTGGCCCGAAGTCATACGTGAGGTTGAAGATTCTACCAACGACCGGCGTGGGAGGTTTAGCAGGTACCTGAGCAAGAGTCTCAAGTAGTGGTTGTAACGCTTCTTTAAGTCTTACCAAAGGCAGTAGGCCACTCGCGACTTGGTCGTACAGATGGCGAAACAACAGTTCCAAAGCACGCAGGTCTTCTGCTGATGCTTTTTTCATCACAGCGCTCCTACGTTTGGGTTACTTGGGAAGAACAAAAAAACAAACAACTAAACTTAATTATATCCCGTAACATAAGTCAAGTGTCCAAATTATAAAAGTACTAAATGAAAAGTCCATTGAACGTATAAAATCCTTCTGAAGCTCAATATTGCGCGCATATTATGCTCGACATACATGGAATACCACACACATTCACCATTGCCACAACATGTATATGCTATACTCGATAGTAATACTTTTACCATGGACAAAGCGTACGACGAACATGGCTCGTATGACACATTAAAGTCAAAAAATCTCGGGCAGTCCGAGCAACAGGGCTTTACCGCACTCCAGAAGGTGGGCATCATTACGGTACTCTGTGTGCTCGTGAGTGGCGGCTGGTACTTTCTCAATCGCAGTGAGGGGAGTACTGAAATAGCTCTTACCCTCACCACCCCCGGCGGCCCCACGGTCGACCTCAACCGTGGCCTCGTCGCCCACTACACCTTCGACGGCCCTGACATCGACTGGGGCTCAACGACAGCGGAGATCAAGGACAGATCGGGCAACGGGAACCACGGCAACGCAAAGCAGGGTCTCTCACCCACAAGTGGGCCGACACACGGTGTGATTGGCCAAGCATTGAAGTTTAGTGGCGATCAAGGAGGACAAATCGGAGGACCTTTCATCGAGGTGCCGGATTACGGCACATTCGGTAGTTCGAATGTTATTACGATGACGGCATGGGTAAACGCAGCAGCAACGTCTGCCTCGCCCTATGGCAAAGTAATTATGGGGCGTCGGGGTGGGGTAAACGACGCAATGTACGGCATCTTAAGAGACGACGCGACAAAAGCACTAAAAGTTAGTTTTAAACAGATTTCACAACCTCCTACATACGATTACAACTTAGTTAGCACACCAAATTCACTCCCGCTCAACACGTGGACACACGTCGCCGCCACGCTCGCAGCAGATGGCACGATTACCACGTACATCAATGGACTCAAATCAACATCGCAAGCTTCCTCGGGTATCGTTATTGACTCAACACCAACGCCACTTGCGGTCGGGTTTCAGCTTGGCAACAACAGTGCGATGCACTTCGATGGCACTCTCGACGACGTCCGCGTATACAACCGCGCCCTGTCTGCCGAAGAGGTGAAGCGCCTCTACGAGCTCGGTGCGACGACGCGCATCTCCGAAACGGTAACCTCCAACCCAACCCTCGAAACAGGCCTCGTCGCTCACTACACCTTCGACGGCCCCGACATCGACTGGAGCTCAACGACCGCGGAGATACGAGATCGATCGGGCAACGGGAACCACGGCAACGCGCTGGGAACCATGGCGGCCACCACCTCACCTGTCCATGGAGTGATGGGGCAGGCGTTACAGTTTAATGGAGTGGATGACGCTATCTACCTCGGTACACCTACTGACTTCGACCTGAGCCAAGAGAATGCGTTTACCATCGGCGCATGGGTGAAGCCTGACCAAGTTTATTTTTCAGCCATATTTTCCCGTGGATCTGTAAATTCCGGTGCCGACAATGAAGTCTATCATCTGGGGTTTGGCTGGGATCCCGGTCGCGTGTTCGCACAGGCCAGCGACGGGGTCGTAGTAAGCAGGGGGATTTTTAATGGCACCGATGGAACCGCGGTGACCGGAATCTGGCAATATATTGTTGCCACGTATGACGGGAGCAGCGTCCGAACCTACAAGAACGGAGCGATAGTTGATACGTCCGGCGATTTGAGCGGTTCGACATTGTGGGATGGCGATGAAACACAAGATAGACAAACTGGCATCGGGTACGACGCTCGAAACGATAGGTATTATTTCCACGGCACCCTCGATGACGTCCGCATCTACAACCGCGCCCTGTCTGCCGAGGAGGTGAAGCGGCTCTACGAGCTTGGTGCAACGACGCGCATCAGTGAGACCTTGAGCAACCCCACCCTCGATAGCGGTCTCGTCGCCCACTACACCTTTGATGGCCCCGATATCGATTGGGGCTCAACGACCGCGGAGATTAAGGACAGATCGGGGAATGGCAACCACGGCAATGCGCAGGGAACCATGGCGGCTACCACCTCACCGGTACACGGAGTGATGGGGCAGGCGTTGCAGTTTAACGGGGTGAATGATTATGTGGATATCGGAGGTCTCGGCACATTGGGTGCTAACATGAATAGCACCGGCCTGTCCGCATCGTTATGGTTCAAGACAAAACAAACGACACGCTTTGTATTACTCGGGGGAAATCATATGAGTAATAGGTGGGCCGGGATCGATATCAACTTACGCGGTGCCAACACGGTTCGCTCGGCCCTAAATAGCCCCGAATGGGATGCCTACGCTTCCGCCGGAATAAACTTAAGTGATGGCAACTGGCACCACTTGGCAGAGTCAATAGACGTAGCCAATCGTATTGGAACATTCTACGTGGATGGTGTTGCTCGTTCAACGGTGTATACGCAACAAGGAGCAGTTACGGATGGGGCCTTCGCTACAACTTTCCTTGGCGCACTTAATAACGGGACTCCGATTCTGCATTCAAAAGCGACTATCGACGACGTTCGCGTTTACGCTCGCACGCTTTCCGCCGACGACGTGAAGCGGCTCTACGATATGGGGCGGTAATAGTGTCGCAGAGATTCTATTGTGCGACATGGAAAAAGGGCTTTGTTGAGCCATCGTATCGGCGTCCCCTGTCCTACTTCACCTGTAGCTGTCGCTGATTTTGCACAAATGTATTGCCGTGGTACTATGCGTGCATGGCAATACTTGTTGATACACACAAAATATATTCGAAGCTCGTTGCGGCTGGATTTGAGAAGGCGAAGGCAGATGCAATTGTGGATTCCTTCTCGATGACAGAGGAAGGCTTAGCGAGCAAGACCGACGTCGCGATGCTCAAGAACGAGTTTGATCTCCTCCGTCGGGATATGGAAATCTGGAAGAGGGACATCAGGCTTCAAATTTGGGGTGTAGGTGCGACCATTATCGGCGTGATGGCCGCCTTCAACTTCCTCGGCTAACAACGCGGCCGAGCAGAGTTCGGCCGCAATACAAGTGAGGCCTCCTGGTTTGGCCGAGGCTTATGCCGGTACCCTACCGACGCCGGTACGTCTCATCGCTACGGCGCTCGATCGCAACCACCTCGATCGACTCCTCATCAATGTTCAGATCGAACAGTATGCGGTACGCACCCAGTCGCCGCCGAAAGGCAACGCCATAGTTCGTGAGGCGCTTTACGTCGCCCGCATACGGATCACCCTCCATCTCTCCGAGCGCGTCAATGAGCCTATTCCGCTCGGGCGCGGGAAGTTTAGCGAGCTGCTTTTGTGCGGTGTGAGCGACGATGACCGTCCATCCCATGCCTGAGCTGGTTAAGAGTAACGTACTCGCCGCGAGCGATCTCCCCCCTTCCACGCTCCAGGGCGACGATCTCACTTCGGGTCGCTTCACCTGTGGGGATGCGCTTCAGGTAGTGCCGGAGGGCCTCCCTGATCATCTCAGAGCGATTTCTCAGCTCAAGCCGTCCCTGCACTTGCACCGCTTCCACCATCGCCGCGGGCAGCGATATGGTTATTCGTGTTGTAGTGGTCTTTGTGTGCATAGAGTCTGCGTATGTGTATGAAAGTGTAATACTATTTATGAAAACTGCAAGTGCAGTGGAGATACATTCTCTATTGAGATGCAGTTAAGCTGAAGCATGCTTTAGTGCTTGTTGCGAGGTAAACACGCGAGCAGTGGTGATTGTAGGTGTAGGAAGTCATTGAAAAGTGCGTTAGAATGCCGCGGATGGAGCATATTCGCAATTTTTCCATTATTGCACACATAGACCACGGTAAAAGTACGCTGGCAGATCGTTTGCTTGAGGCGACCGGTACCATTGAAGCACGAAAAATGAAAGATCAGGTCCTCGACCGTATGGACCTTGAACGAGAACGCGGAATCACCATCAAAATGCAGCCGGTGGTGATGCGTCATGTGTACAAAGGAACCACCTACGCAATCAACCTCATCGACACACCGGGGCACATTGATTTTTCTTATGAAGTCTCACGGGCACTTAAGGCGGTTGAGGGTGTAGTACTTCTTGTTGATGCCACACAAGGTGTGCAAGCACAAACGCTCACGACACTCCGCATGGCACAAGAGCAAGGGCTTGTAGTTCTCCCCGTAGTGAGCAAGGTGGATGCACCACTTGCACGTACCGATGAGGTGAAGCTTGAGCTGGCCGAACTTGTGCACGCGGAACTTGATGATGTGATCGAAACATCAGGCAAAACCGGTGCCGGTGTGGATGCGCTCCTTGACGCAATAGTGGATCGTGTACCTCCACCTTCGAAAGAAGGAGTCGATGGAGTCCAAGCACTCGTGTTCGACTTCAAATACGACAACCACCGCGGTGTTATTGTGTATACGCGCGTCTTTTCAGGGTCCATTAAGAAGGGCACTACTCTTACTTTTTCCGCGGCACGTGAAAACTTCGTCTGCCTTGAGGTCGGCGCGCTTACACCCGATGAACATCCGCGCACCTCTCTTGAAGCGGGTGAGATCGGCTATCTCGTAACGGGCATTAAGGAGCCTGGTATTGCCTCAGTGGGTGACACTATTGTTGCGTCACGCTCTACCCCACCGCTTCCAGGTTACCAAGCACCCACACCTGTCGTGTGGGCTTCTCTGTACCCCGAAAGCCAAGATGACTTTGTGCCGCTCCGCCAAGCGCTCGTGCGTCTTCGTCTCTCAGACTCCTCGCTCACCTATGAGGAAGAGTCGTCGGGGGTTTTGGGTCGCGGCTTTCGGTGCGGACTTTTGGGTATGCTCCACCTGGAAATAGTCACTGAACGATTACGTCGTGAGTTTTCGCTCGAACTTATTGTCACACAGCCGTCCATCACCTATGAGGTGACGCTCACGTCCGGCGAGGTGGTACGTGTGTATAGCCCTCACAAGTTTCCCGACTTCGGAAAAACAAAAAGTGTACGCGAACCGTGGGTGCTCGTAACACTCATTGTCCCTCCCGAACACGCAGGAAACATTGTAACGTTACTCTACGAGTACGAAGCAACGGTACGGCTTTCGGAAACATTTGGTGATGGAAGGACGAAACTTGTTATTGATATGCCGCTTCGAGAGCTCATGCGCAATTTTTTCGACCGCATCAAAAGTGCATCTTCCGGCTACGCATCCATTTCCTACGAGATTAGCGACAGCAGAGACGCCGACGTGGTTCGCATGGACATACTTGTTGCGGAGGAACCGGTGGTTGCCTTTACACGCGTTGTTGCAAGACGTCGCGTCGAGGAAGAAGCGGAAGAGGTTATCGAACGACTCCATAGCCTCCTGCCTCGTCAGCAGTTCGTAACAAAACTCCAAGCCTTTGCACTTGGACGCATCATAAAAAGTAAAACGCTTCAGGCATACAGAAAAGACGTAACCGCGAAGCTCTATGGGGGCGACATCACAAGAAAAATGAAGCTATTGGAAAAACAGAAGAAGGGCAAGAAACGCATGGTCGCGCGAGGAAACGTGAATATCCCGCATGACGTATTCCTGAAAATGATGCGTTCGGGAAACGAGGTTTAGCGATACTACTGCGGTACGTTAAAGTTGAGGGAAGGAACGGGCTCGGAGGGGGGCACAGGTGAGGGTACTGCTTGCTCCGCATCCCCAGTTGGAGGGATTTGGCGTAACTGCTGCTCAATTTTTTCACGCGTCTCCGGAGTCATGGTCTGCCCATCTGCACCGACCGGTGTAAAGGTGAGCGGTGTGCCGGATGCGTCGACATTCATCCGAGCCTCGAGTGCGGATCGTTCTTCAGGTGTAAGTTGTGCGAATGCGTCTTCCGAGGTGGGAATTTGCTCCTGCGCAGTACCGGCAGTGAGGTAGAGTACACCAGAATAGGTGAGAATCATCGACAAAATAATCACGACGGAAAACGCGCCCCATACATACTTTATTGCTTTTTTTGTTTTCTTATGGAACAACATGTGGATTTCTCAAAGCGGGAAGTCCCCGTTAATGAGATACTACCATACAAGGCAGTGTTTGTGCACTGGTAGTAGATTGTTGGTATGCTCGAATTCTACGAACGAAGAAAATTTAAGCGATTTTTGTACTCACCGCTCACGGTTGGGTTGTTGTGTATACCGCTGTATGTACTTTCGAACGCCGCTTGGAATGCCTATGCCAAGGAACGGGAAGCCGCACACCTTCGCAGTGAAGTGGTACGCGAGCTCGCGGAGGTGCGGGAGCGGGAATCGTATCTTACGGCAGAACTTGATCGGGCAACAAGTGAACGAGGAATTGAACAAGAAATGCGACAAAAATTTGATGTGGGAAAGGAAGGTGAGGAGATTATCGTACTTGTGGGACGCAATAACACTCCAACAAAAACTGCGAGCACCTCAGATGAGGTGCAATCTGAAAGGGGCAGTGGGGTACTGCGCACTCTTGGTTTTTGAAGTATAGTGGTACGCGCAGTGCAATGAATTTCGTTATCCGTAGCTTTGCGAGTATCGTTTAGTGGCAGGACGCGACCTTCCCAAGGTTGAGACGGGGGTTCGATTCCCCCTACTCGCACCGACAAAGTGAGGCAGAGTAGAACACGATGCCTGCGCATCGTGCGTGAGGAATCGAACGGCACTCGCGTCTTTTTCCGTTTTTGAGTACGGACTTGTCAGTTTATGGGCGCTTGCTCGCGCACTTCTTCGGAGGAAACGTTTTTTTCAATTGGGCGAAGGGGTGTGGAAATGTTCGCAACAAGCACTATGGTAGCGAGAAGTAACAATATCAAGAACGAGACTGTTCCCATACCCGCCAACAAAAGGAAGAGGTTGAAAATGAAAACCGGAATTAAGCTATAGACTGCAAGCTTATATGCCTGGCCATATGTTGCGGGAGCGCGACGCACGCGTGCCACCACATACGCAATCACACCCACCACGAGTGCCAGCAGTAGTTGGACAGTAGTGAGGCTCAAGACCATACCCACAATCGCAATGCCAGCAAAAATGAGAGACAGTGGTATCAACCACGGCATAATCTGTGCCACAACATTTTGAAGCATGTCTTTTGTGACAGTGAGAGTACGTACCTCTGCGAGCGAATACGCACGCGTCTCGCTTTTGGATTGCACGATGAAGAGAGTAGAGCTATCGAGCACAGCAAAGGCATCGTACGACGCAACTTGTTCAAGGGTTATTGTACCTGCGGTGTTAATTACAACGAGATTGGTGATATCACTTTCACCACTCCTCAGCGCCTGAGGGAGTGGGATGAAGTAAGGCTCTTCAACGTTCGATGATGCACGCCCATCTTGTATATACACCTCAAGTCCTTCAGGATAGTACCTGTTCACAAAATCAGTTTCAAGAAATGTTTGTGCCTTCGGAAGCAAACTAATCGCGAACAACGCACTGTAGACGAGAGTATAGAGGAGTGCCACAAAACAGGTGAGGAGCACCGGTTTACGCAGACGCTCGTTACGGGCTTCGGTGTAAAAGCTTGGATTATAGAAAGTTTTTATGAGAGCGTGAAACATACACTATGCGAATAAATAAATGAGGTACCGGTACGTACCTCTTCATACACCCAGTATGTAGTATGCATTTGTAGCTAGCAAGTGTTCTACGTGTACAGGTGAGGATAGCTCTCTTGCGTCTCAATGTATTTGTGCGTAGCATAGTCAGTATGCAAAGCACGAAACATACAGCAAGAATGGTGGGGGCACTTCTCATCGCAGTGGTTGCACTCGTATTTTTTAGTATGGATGAGTGGAGAGGGGAGGAAGTCCAGCAAGCGGCGGTTCTACGCGCCTATGCAAGGTAAGGAAGCACTCCTCGTGCGTAAGGCAGACGGCTCAATGGAGCCATTTAATGAATGGAAGTTAGAGCGCTCCCTAACAAGAAGCGGCGCTTCAGACATGGTTGCACGTGCCGTTGTTGAAGAGCTTACACGAACACTTCATGATGGCGCAACAACTGAAACTATCTATCGGAAGGCTTTTAAGTTGCTTAAACAACGAGCGCGGGGAATAGCACCTCACTATCACCTAAAGAGAGCACTTGGTGAGCTTGGACCATCCGGTTATCCCTTTGAAGATTATGTCGCACGAGTATTTGACGGCATGGGATACACCACGCAAACAAGACAAACTGTACATGGTGCATGTGTCGAACACGAGGTGGACCTCATAGCCGAGCGCGACGGAGAGTACCTCGGTGCGGAAATTAAATTTCACAATAATGCAGGACTCAAGAGTGATCTTAAGGTGGCACTTTACGTCAAAGCAAGATTTGATGACCTTGTCGCAAACACTAAAGGCAAAGATGAGAAAAAGTTTACACGCTACTTGCTTATCACCAACACCAAGTTTACGGAACAGGCAATAAAGTATGCAAATTGTTCCGGACTTACACTCCTCTCATGGAACTACCCACGTGATGAGAATCTTGAAACGATGATTGTGCGCACGCAGGCACACCCGCTCACCTGTCTCACCACGCTCTCGTTGGCACAGAAACGTGAATTATTAGGCGAAGGAGTAGTGCTTTGTGGCGAGTTGCGTGAGCGACCCGAGCTACTTACGAAGCTTGGTGTGCGAGAACGTGCGCGCACAAGGGTTTTCCACGAGGTCAATCAATTGTGTGGGGTGCCACTCTCAAGGTAATATTGCAGTATGTTGCTCGACATTGAACCTTTCGCCCAACTTGTTATTGCCCTTGTCTTGGGTGCCGCGCTCGGACTTGAAAGGACACTTGCCGGAAAACAGGCGGGGATGAGGACATTTGCACTTGTGTCCATGGGTTCGTGCTTGTTCATTATCCTTAGCAATGAGCTTGTTACGGGATCAAATGGAGTATACGTTGACCCTACACGCATGGCGGCGGGCATTGTGACCGGCATCGGCTTTTTGGGTGCGGGGCTAATCATTTTTCAGCAGGAGCTTCGTGGGCTCACTACCGCGGCGGCATTGTGGGTGTGCTGTGGTATCGGGATGGCAGTGGGATTCCACTTTTACCTTCTTGCAACCTTTTCTATGGCGCTTACACTGTTTATTTTTGTTGCACTATGGAACATTGAGCATATGTTTGAATCGAAGTTTGTTGTTCCCAAGCAAGATAGTGACACTGTGGTTGAAGAGTCAGCATTGTCGAATCCCGGCGAGCTGTTATGTGCCACACCATTGATAGGTTATTGTCACGGCAAGTGACCAGAATTCGAATGTGGAACGTATGATGTGGTACACTACAGGTATTATCAGAGCAACAACATCTCCGCTATGAACTATCGCATAAACACCACGGCACTGACTGCGGTTACATTGCTGGTTGTGGTCGCACTTGGCTTATTTGGCTACACGTATTTTCTTTTACCTGAAAAGGCTGAGGCCCCCACAGCTCCTACTGAGGATGTGGCATTGGCGCCAAGTGGAGAAATTGTTACCGCGCAACACCAGTTTAAAGATGGTATACACACAATTGCAGGAGAGTTACTGGTGCCGAGCCCTTGCCATCGTTTGGAAAGTGAAGCATTTGTGGCAGAAGGTGGAGCAATAGAGGTACGTCTCTCAAAGGTACTTATTGATGGGAGCGATATGTGCGCACAGGTGCTTACCCCTGCGCGATTTAAGGTAACATTTGAGGCACCTGAAAATGCGTCAATCACCGCACTCATCGACAGAGTCCCCGTTGGGTTGAATCTTATTCCAGTCCCTGAGGGTGAATCCCTTGATTCCTTTGAAATGTTTATCAAAGGGTAGGGTACTGCACTAGAAGGTGCACGGAGTCTGTGATACGCTTTAACAATTGCAACTAATAACACCAAGAGCATGAGTGATACAAGTAAAAGTGTCGTACACGGCGGTTCTGATGAGCCGATTCGCGATGATGAAATAAATGAAAATTCCACTGTGGACACCACCATCGACCCTTCTGCCAACAAGCCTGAAGTGGCAGGTACAGTGAATGAAAATGAAACAACGGGAGACACTTCCTCAGATACTCCGGAGATTGCCACGTCCTACCTCGTTGAGGAGCAAGAGGAAAAAACCTCACTCGGTATGCATATTATGCGACTTCCGAGCGTAATCAAAGAATCTCCTCGAACCGCGGCTTCGGTTGCGACACTCGGTCTTCTCATACTTGCAGCCGGTGCGTACACACTGTTTGGTCCAGGTTTGCCGGGCAGTTCGTCGACACGCGACACGAGTGCGGTTGTCGCCCGTGTCAACGGCATCAACATTACCGAAGCGGAGCTCGACAAGCGCGTTTCCCAAGTGGAACAAACACTTGCTTCTCAACTCGGCACCTCATCCGCTATCACTCCGGAAATGAAGTCGCAGGTGCTTGAAGAGCTCATTAACCTTGAGCTTTTAAACCAAGGAGCAAAAAAAGCAGGATTTGAAGCGAGCGAGACGGACGTAGACGCAGAGGTAGCGCGTGTGACAGAGCTTCTTGGTGGCGAGGAGCAACTTGAAACGCAGTTGGTGTTAGTTGGTCTCACAAAAGACGATTTACGCTCCAATATCAAAAGTGAATTGGGTATACGTACGTATCTCGAAGCAAACACCGATGTGGGCAAAACAGAGGTGTCTGATGATGAATTGCGTGCACTCTATGAAGCGCAGTTCGCAGGTGCCACTGATGCGCCGCCATTTGATGAGGTTAAACCTTATCTTGAGCAACAAGCGGTGCAGGAGAAATCAGGAGCAATTCTTCAAGAGTTTATTGAAAAACTCAAGGGTGAGGCGACCATTGAAAATCCGGCACTTTAGTGGCATGGGACGACGTGTCACAGTGCCCATCCCGGGATACCAACATGTGGCATCCTACCATGGTTTTTCGGAGTATCTCCTCACAATAAACGGACTGCGGGTGCTGGTGCATCACGTACCCGACGTACCCGTTGCCGGACTTATGGTGACGTACCTAGTTGGGAGCCGCCATGAAGCGGTGGGCCACACCGGTGCAACTCACCTCCTCGAGCACCTCATGTTCAAGGGTTCAAAAAATTTTCCCGTAAAAAGGGGCGTGTCGGTAGTCGACTCATTTTCCGATAAGGGTGCTCTTGTGAACGCAACGACCTCGTTCGATCGCACTAATTACTATGAAGTCTTGCCTTTGGAACATCTGGAATTTGCTATTCAGGTGGAGGCGGATCGTATGCGCAATGCAATCATAACCAAGAGAGACTTGATAGAGGAGATGCCTGCGGTACGTAGCGAGTTTGCCATGTATGAAAATCAACCAGTCGATGTGCTGGAGAGAAACATATGGGCCACCGCGTACCAAGCGCATCCGTATCACCACCCTATAATCGGCTGGCTACCTGATATTGAAAACGTGACACTTGAACGGCTACAAGAGTTTTACGATACGTACTATTGGCCCAATAATGCGTATGTAACTATCGTAAGTTCCCTCAATGAAGCAACTGTGCTCAAGCTGGTGAAGAAATATTTCGGTGTCCACAAGCGCTCCCCACACACAATTGCCGTGCCGTATACCAAAGAGACGCTCCAGACAGGTCGGCGCACGGTCACCGTGACACGTGCGGGCCATAAGGAAGTGCTCGGACTTGCATGGAAGGCACCTGAAGGCTTGCACGAAGACACACCGGCGCTCCTTGCACTAGTGAGCATACTCACTGAGGGAAAAACATCCCGCCTTTATACAGCACTCATCGAAACAGGTCTCGCGCTTTCGGTACACTCGATGTACGTTCCGTTCTATGATCCATCACTGTTTCATATATACACGACACCTGCAGCGGGTGTTTCGCTTGAGAAAGTCGAGGGTAGCATCATGGAAGAATGTAAGAAACTCATTACAAAAGGTGTAACGAATCGCGAGCTCGCGAGCACAGTCGCGCATATACAGACTGATATGGCCTTTGCGCGCGATGGGCACTACGCCATGCTGTCGACACTGAATGAGGCGATTGCAGTAGGTGACTGGAAGTTCTTTTTTACACTTCCTGAACGGGTGGCAAAGCTCACGACCGCGGATGTTAAAAATGTTGCAACACGCTATGTCATGGATGACAGGCTCACGGTTGGATACTATCGAACCGTTGCACCGACTAAGACACAGAAATCTGCAAGAACAAAATCAACGAAAGGCGAGGTATGAAAATGTCAACCATAGAGAACAGGGTCGTGTATGAGCGTTTGTCAAACGGAATTGACTGTTACGTGTTGAAAACGCCGGTCAATGACGTTGTGACACTCACGCTTGCGCTCCCCGGCGGCAAATTTGCAACGTATAAAAAACAGACTATTGCGTCCCTTTTGGATGACTTGTTACCGGGTGCCACCAACAAATTGACACGGCAAGCTGTGCATGAGCGTTTTGACGAGCTTGGTGCACGCACATTGGTGTATTCGAAAGGAACTCATATGATTGTCCAACTTGCTTGCCGACGCACGGTCTTTGTCACGGCCCTCCGCCTACTCCTAGAGACATTGACTGATGTACAGGTCAGTGCGCGTGATTTTGCGGAGTCAAGAGAACGACTTCTTGGTACTCTAATTCACAGTAAAGACGACACGTCGACGCAAGCGGAAATAGCTTTATCCCACCTTCTGTTCGCCGAAGGACATCCGCACTGGCAGAAATCGACGGATGGGTTGGTCCATGAAGTACGGTCAGTTGAAAGGGATGATGTCACCTCATTTTTTCGAGGAGCACTGTCGTCGGTTGGTGCACTTTGTGCGGTAGCAGGTGATGTGGACACACGTCCTTTACTCAAGGAGTTACGTTCGATTTTGAGTGCCGTGCCAAGCCACGCACCGACCTTGGTGCCAAAGGTTAACATTGGACGAACCATCCAGCCAAACGGCGAAGACGGTATCGTACCTATTCGAGACAAGATGAATGTTGACACGTACCTTGCTGTACCACTCTCGCTTACACGGGACAGTTCTGATTTTCTTCCACTGCAGATTGGTGTGCAGGTGCTTGGTGGCTCGGCGACGGCACGTCTTTTTACTACACTTCGTACGAGGAAAAGCTTGACGTATGGGGCCTACGCACGCCTGGTCGGTTTTGATAATGGGTACCCCGGCTACCTGCGCGCACGTGCAATTTTTCCGAACGATGTGTTTCTACGCGCGCGCACGGAGATGCGTGCGGTGGTTAAAGAGTTTATTGAAAATGGCATAACCGATAAGGAACTCACTACACGCAAGGAAGCTGTTGCCGGTCAACACAAGATTGGACTTTCCACCACATCCGGTATGTGTGATGCGCTCTTTACTACACTTCTCAACAATCGACCTGTGTCCTATATCGACGCGTACCCGTCGCTCGTTTCCGCACTCACTCGTAAAGAGGTGAATGCGGCGATACATGCGCACCTTAACTACTCATTTGCGATCACCACAGCCTCCGGCGCGGTCGGGAGTGATGGAGCGCCACTGACGTAAGTGACCGCTCGCTTTGAGACTGAAATCTGCACAAGTATCCTTGCGGATGTGTCTATGCATTAGCTGGAAAAAATACAGATTTCGCGGTAGGCTGTCGAAATGGATCACAACGAATTGCGTCAAAAGTACCTCGATTTCTTCGCGGAGCGCGGGCATGCGGTCGTGCCGTCTGCGCCGCTGGTTCCCGAGAACGACGCCACGACGCTCTTTACGGGCAGTGGCATGCAGCCCTTAGTCCCATACCTTTTAGGCGCACCACACCCAAAGGGTACGCGTATTGTCGATAGCCAGAAGTGTTTCCGCTCGATGGATATAGAAGAGGTTGGTGACAACCGGCACACGACTTTTTTTGAGATGCTCGGGAACTGGTCCTTGGGAGACTACTTCAAAGACGAGCAGTTGCTGTGGGTGTTTTCATTTCTGACTGATGTCGTTTGCCTCGACCCGCAAAAATTATTTGTGACTGTGTTTGCAGGTGATGAGTCACTGAACATACCTCAGGATGATGAGTCTGTGGCGCTTTGGAAAAACCTCTTTCGTGAAAAAAATATTGATGCGCAAGCTGTCATGCTCGGCAGCGAGGAGGATGGCTACAAAAAGGGAATACAGGGTGGTCGCATTTTTTACTACGACGCAAAGAAGAACTGGTGGAGTCGCTCAGGAGTACCGAGCGCAATGCCCGCAGGCGAACCGGGTGGTCCTGACAGTGAAATATTTTACGACTTCGGTACCGAACATGATCCGAAGTGGGGAGAACACTGCCACCCAAACTGCGACTGCGGACGATTCCTCGAGATAGGAAACAGTGTTTTTATGCAGTATGTAAAAAACGAAGACGGTTCGTTTTCGAAGCTCCCAAAACAAAATGTTGACTTCGGCGGCGGGCTTGAGCGCATGTTGATGGCGGCAACGAACACCCCTGATGTGGTCGCAGTCAATCACGCACCCATCATTGCGTTCATGGAGGAAACAACAGGGAAGCGGTATGGCGATGAGGCGGCAGAAACACGTGCATTCCGAATCGTTGCCGACCACATGAAAGCAGCGGTGTTCTTGATAAGCGATGGTGTGTATCCTGCGAACACCGACCAAGGGTACTTTGTGCGGCGACTTCTCCGTCGTGCGATACGCTATGCCGACCAGCTCGGTATGACGACAGAGGGCATTTCCGGTGTGGTAGAGCCGATTGTTCGGATGTATGAGATGCAGTACCCACGACTCCGAGATAAGATAGAGGACGTAAAAAACAAGGTAGACGAGGAGGAGCGGAAGTTTCGAACGACTTTGCGTAATGGTCTCAAACACATGAGTAAGGTGGCTGAACAGCTTTATGAAATGAACGCAAAAGGCGAAAGGGGGTATGTCTTCAGTGGAAGACAGTTCTTCGATCTATATCAAACCTACGGATTTCCTTTTGAACTTTCCACAGAAGAGCTTTCGAAGTACCCATTTATCGGATTCCAGGATGTGATTGATGACATTATCCCTTACAAACAAGAGTTCGATAAACTCATGATGGAGCATCGTGAAAAATCACGTGCCGGGGCAGAGCAAAAGTTTAAGGGTGGACTTGCTGATGCGGGCGAAGTGACGACACAGCTCCATACGTGCACACACCTCATGCTTGCCGGGCTCAAAAAATACCTCGGACCGGATGTACACCAGGCAGGCTCAAACATTACCGCCGAGCGCACCCGCTTCGACTTCACGTACCCCGACAAAGTCCCGCGCGACATACTCGACAAGGTCGAGGCGTACGTCAACGAAGCGATAGGGAAGCATTGTCCGATGACGAAGATACTCATGAAAAAGGAAGATGCAAAGGCGGCGGGTGTCGAGGGGAGCTTCTGGGAAAAGTATCCGGACGAGGTCAACGTCTACGCGGTCACGTGTGATGACGGTACCACCTACAGCACTGAACTTTGCGGCGGTCCCCATGTCGAAAACACGTCAGACATCAAAGGCGTCTTCAAAATCATCAAGGAAGAAGCCTCAAGCGCCGGTGTTCGACGCGTAAAAGCGATACTTGTCTGAAATGAATGAGGTGCTTGCTCCATTCTAAAGCTCTTATAGCTATCCCCGTTACGTTTGTTAAAAACGATTCTGTGAAGAGCCAATGCGCTATACTGTCGGTATGAAACATCCCACAAAGCAACAGCCTTTTGCGATTGTGGAACTATCGAGCGGAAGTGTGGGGGTGGGCTGTGGTATCACGAATGAGACAGGCGCTTCACTGGTATGGACCACCCGACTTCCATTCAAAGGTCAAGCAACACGTGAGTATGCCCGCCTGGAGCATGCTGCAGTTTCCGCGGTACTTGAGGGGTGCATGGCCCTTGCGGGTGAAGGAATGAAAGCGCTAGCAAAATACGGGGCCGCCTTCACACACGCACCTCTTGTGTTTGTGTACGGATCACCCTGGTCCATAGGACATGTAGCTGAAACAAGCAGAGCGACGAATGCGTTCAGTGTGGTCACCGAAAAGGAAGTACGCGACCTTATTGCAAAGGAGCGCACAGCTTTTAATACAAGTGAAACCGTTCGGGCACATGAGGAGCGCACCGGCCCTGCCATACCTCTTGATACGGAAGTGGTGCGCATACGTGCCCAGGGGTATCCGATAGATACGCTTGTTGGCACCTCTACCCAGACATTTACACTCACAATGTTTGAAAGTGCAATTCCGAAAAGTCTCCGTGACCGCTGTGACGAAGTTGCGAGGAAAACCTTTACAGGTATCCACACCAATCACACTTCTGCCACGCATCTCTTTGCGCTGGCACACCATGTACTGCACCCGAACACCGCACGATGTCTACTGATTGAGGTGGAAAGTGAAATTACTGTTGTGTCGTATGTGTCCGAGGGCTCACTCACAAGTACATCTTGGTTCATACTCGGTTCGCGCGGTCTTGCAGATGAAGTTGCCCCCTCGGCACATTCACAAGAGGAGATACGAAGTGCGATCGAACTTTCCTTCCAGTCTCACCAAGGGGCACCTGCGCAGGAAACTTCCACTATATATCACGCATGGACGCATGCACTTGAGGAGACGCTCACGGAAGTACTCCGTGGTGTTGCGGTACCGACACGAGCGTACCTTTTAGTAGACGAGGGCCTTACTGATGCATTTCTTCGCCTCGCCACTGAATCTCTACGTTCCATTACAAAGCGCGCAGTGCATGTGGAAACCCTAGCGAATTTCATTCCCCATGAACTAAACGAGAACGGAGAAAAGAAAGCACAAACAGAGACAATGCAAGACAGTGGACTGCTAACACTCGCCACAGGACTGTCAGAGCATCTGAAACAGAAGCACGTGTGACTTATCCACCCAATATTTCAAACCCCTACAACAAGGGTTTTGCTTCTGGTATAATCGAATCATGCAGTATAGGAGCAAGAAGCCCCTTCAAGATGTTGTTACAAAACCTGGTAGAGTGCCACCGAGGACGGAACGTCCGTCGATAGACGCGCCCACCATACCTCCTCGTCCGCGCGTCCAAACGCTTCCACGTGTCGAGCAAACACAAACAATTGAGCAATACGACGCTCGAGAGGAGAAAGAGCCTACACGTTGGGGTATAATTGCACTAACGGTAGCTATTGTTATTGTCTCTTCGGCGGTTGGTTTATCGTTCATTTTTACCGGTGCGACCGTTACGATAACGCCTCGCACTGAAGCGTCCACTATCGACACCGCACTTATCGCCTCACTTGAACCACAGGGAGGAGAGCTTGGTTTTTCGTGGGCATCACAAGAACGTACCGAAACACGTACGTTGAAAGCTGAAAGTGAGTCTCAATTTGAGGAACGAGCGAGTGGAGAAATTACCATTTATAACTCGTTTTCGTCACAACCTCTCCGTCTTATTAAGAATACAAGGTTTGAATCTCCCGACGGGAAAATTTTTAAGATTCGCGATTCGGTGGTGGTGCCAGGAATGACGAAACAAGGTGAAACATCCACGCCCGGTGAGTTACGGGTGACAGTATACGCAGACCAAACAGGAGATACGTATAACATTGAGGCTGGTTCCTTTACGATACCGGGTTTTGAGGGGCGTCCACAGTATGCACTTGTTACCGCGAAGTCCAGTACCCCTTTTACTGGGGGCTTTAAAGGCCTTCGTAAGACGGTGGACCAAGAAAAACTGGATGAGGCACTACAGGAAATGCAACGTACGATTATGGATACTTTACGCACGACACTTGAGCAGGATGTCACGAACAATCCTGAGGTGTACCTCGTGAAAGATTCAATTCGCTTCACATTTGAACAGTTACCAAGTGATGAGACTGGGAAGGATGAGGTGGTGGTTTCGCTCAAGGGTGTTGCGTATGGTGTGAACATTCATCGCAACGCACTTGCAAAGCACCTTGCATCACAGGTAGTTCCCGGCTACGACGGTAGCGACGTCATACTTGAGAATGAGGATACTTTTTCCCTACAAACCGCAGATTTGGAAAATTCGACCGCAAGTGGATCCGAACAAATTGAAGAAAATGCCACCAGCTCTCTGCCGACGACAATTTCTCTTACCATACGTGGTAAAATTTCGCTTTTATGGACTTTTGAGGAAGCCAGTCTACGTGATGACCTTGCGGGAAAAGATACCTCAATCATGGATATGCCCCCAGATCAGACTGTGATGGGAAAATATCCGGGGATCAAGAGTGCGCATGCTGTTGTGAGGCCTTTTTGGAAAGGAAGCTTCCCCAGCGACCCCGCCGACATTAAGATTATTACATTGCTTGACTCGTAGGATACTCACTGGTAAGATGTGAACACGTTGCATGCAAGATACCGGTAAGGAAACCACGACAGGAATAGTCGAGGAAGCGTTGCCTGACGCGTTGTTTAGGGTTGCGCTTACCGAAGGGGGCGACGTGAAACTTGCATTCCTTTCAGGCAAGATGCGCCTGCATAGGATAAAGGTGCTTGTGGGTGATACGGTAAAACTTGAGCTTGACCCTTATGGGGGAAAAGCTCGTATTGTAAAAAGAATGTAAATATGGTATGAAGGTACGTTCGTCAATTAAAAAAAGAAGTCCTGATGATAAGATCGTGCGACGGCGAGGTAGATTGTATGTGATAAATAAGAAGAAGCCGCGCAACAAACAGAGGCAAGGGTAATAATAGAATTTTTTTTGTACATATGCGAATTGCAGGTATTACACTTCCGGACAAGAAAAGGATTGAGATCGCACTCACCAGTGTCTATGGCATTGGGCGTCCGCTTGCACACACAATTCTTGACGAGGCGAAGGTGTCGTATGAGAGGCAGCCAAGTGATCTTTCTACTGACGAAGAGAACTCTATACGCCAGGTTCTTGAAAATAGGGGTATTCTGATTGAAGGAGAACTTCGCAGGGAAGTTGGGGCGCACATCAAACGACTTAGGGACATTGGAAGTTACAGGGGGAGCAGGCATAGCAAGCGCTTGCCGGCGAGGGGACAGCGAACGAAGACCAATGCGCGTACTCTTAAGGGTGTTCGAAAGACTATGGGTTCGGGGCGGCGTAAGGTGGAGAAGAAGTAAACAAGTACTATGGGAAAGAAACGTATTGTAAAAAAGGCGGGTGGAACAGTGGACCAAGGGCTCCGCAGTCGTTCGCTTGCAAAGCTCTCCAAAAAGAAGATTGATAAGGGTACACTTAATATTCAGGCAACATACAATAACACCTTGGTTACACTCACCGACAAACGTGGTAATGCGGTGGTGTCTTCGTCCAGTGGCTCTCTTGGTTTTAAAGGGGCAAAGAAGAGCACTCCTTTTGCGGCAGCGAAGGTTGGTGAGCTGGTGGGAGAAAAAGCGATTTTGGTGGGCATAAAAGATGTGGATGTGGTGATTCGCGGTGTTGGTTCGGGCCGTGAGTCGGCGATGCGTGCGTTTGCCGGCAAAGGTATTGCTATCACCTCCATTCAAGACCGTACACCCGTACCGTTTAATGGCCCTCGCGCTCCGAAACCTCGTCGCGTGTAATCGAAATAACATATGCTACTCGGACCTCGCTACAAAATATGTCGTCGCCTCGGTGCTGGTGTATTTGATAAGTGTCAAACACAGGCATACGTGCTTTCTGAGGCAAGGCATGGTAAGGCGTCAAAAGGCAAACGATCGAAAGCACTTTCTGATTTTGGCCGTCAGTTGGTGGAAAAACAGAAAGTACGCTTTGCGTACGGAATCACGGAACGACAGCTGAGCCGCTATGTGGCACAAGCTTCACAGGCAAGCGCAAGCGAGACTGATCCAGCCACACGACTCGTGCAGTACTTGGAAACAAGATTGGATAATGTTGTGTATCGATCAGGACTTGCACCAACACGCAGGGCGGCACGCCAAATGGTCGCACACGGCCATATTGTGGTAAATGGGCACCGCACCACAAGCCCAAGTTACGCACTTACGCCAAAGGATACGTTTTCGGTGCGCGAGGGCACACGCACGTCACCTCTGATTGAGGGTAGGAAAGAAGACTTGGGTAGAGTAACAACTCCATCATGGCTTAGTTTCAATGCGAACACACTTACCGGTAAGGTGACGACCCTTCCTTCACGCGACCTTACCGACGCCCCTGGTGATGTGGGTGTGGTGCTTGAATTCTACAGTCGCTAGTTTCCTTTTGCTTAACCGTTTTTATTAGACTTTTTATTGCACCATGGACCACAATGTAGCACTACCGAGCAAGCCGCGTATCGTAAAGGAGGAGAACGCCTCAGGTATTTTTGAGATAGACGGGTTGTTCCCCGGCTACGGGCATACCTTGGGCAACTCACTTCGTCGTGTCATCCTTTCGTCACTTTCAGGTGCCGCGATAACGACGGTAAAAATTGACGGTGTTGCGCATGAATTTTCTACACTTGAAGGCATGCGCGAAGATGTTATTGCACTCCTCCTCAATGTCAAGCGCATTTGCTTGTCGATGACATCCGATGAACCACAAACGATTACGCTCGAGGCATCGGGTGCGCGCACCATTACTGGCAAGGATCTCGTGTGCCCTTCACAGGTAACTGTACTAAACCCTGAACTTTATTTAGCGGAGCTCACGGACAAACACGCGAGTCTCTCAATGGAACTCACAGTGGAAAGAGGCCTTGGCTACGTGCCACGTGAACTTCGTCATGATGATAAAATGGAAGTGGGGGCCATAGCGCTTGATGCGACCTTCACACCGATTCGTCGGGTCAACTATGAGGTGGAAAATATGCGCGTGGGCGATCGCACCGATTTCAATCGTTTGCGCCTATTCATAGAAACTGATGGTACTGTTTCAGCACGAGTTGCACTTGAAAAGTCAATCGAGATAATGATACATCAGCTAAAAGCGATTATTGGTTTTAAGGAGGAGTTGCATGAACAAGAGGAAGATGTGCAACCAAAAGTGCTTGAGAGAACGAGTGCACCGGAGCGAAAACAAGAGGTCTCTGACAGCGAGTCACTGAAGACGCGCGTGGAGTCACTTTCTCTATCAGCGCGAACGATAAGCGCGCTTACGAATGCAAACATTCGAACTGTGGGTGGGCTTGCGCGCAAGAAGGAAGAGGATATTTTAGCTATCGAAGGTCTTGGCATAAAGGGACTCCAGGAAATCAAGCGCGCGCTTTCTGATTTCGGAATTACCCTACGCTAGGGTTGTGCGAGTTTGAAAAGTGCGTATACTTCATCCACCATGCGACATCATGACAGTGAGAGGAAATTCGGAAGAAAAGAAGACGAGCGTCGCGCTTTTTTGCGTTCTCTTGCTCGAAACCTCATTCTAAAAGAAACAATTATCACCACTGAAGCGCGAGCAAAGTCACTTAGACCATTCGTAGAACGGCTCGTGACCAAAAGCAAAGTGGACACTGTTGCCAATCGTCGTTTAATACTGGCACGCCTTGGTAACAACAAGGAAGCCATGTCGAAGCTTTTCGCTACCCTTGGACCACGGTATAAGGAACGTCGTGGTGGCTATATCCGTATTGTACGCATTGAACATCGTGCCGGGGATGCAGCGGTGCGCACGCATATAGGTTTTGTATAACACTATCATGGCAACAAATGTACAAACTTTGCACACCATCGATGCGTCCGGAAAAAAACTTGGACGCGTTGCGAGTGAGGCGGCAAAGGTGCTCCTCGGTAAGTATGATCCGAGCTTGGTAAAACACAGGGTGAGTGATGTTTCAGTGGCGATCGAGCATGCGGGAAATCTGCTCATCGACGAGCGCAAACAAAACCAAAAGACATATGATCGCTACTCCGGCTATCCTGGCGGCAGAACCGTGGAGAAATTAAGAAAAGTGGTGCATGAAAAAGGGAAGCGAGAGCTCATTCGAAGAGCGATCTACGGCATGCTCCCCAACAATAAACTTCGCGCGATACGCATGAAGAGACTAACGATCACTGATTAAGTATTAGGTATTATCTCAAATATGGCAACATCAAACGAAACGTACGTTGAGGCAACAGGAAGGCGCAAAACATCGGTGGCGCGTGTTCGTATTACGAAATCTTCTAAACGCACACTCACTGTAAATAACAAGCCGCTGGAAGAGTATTTTCCTACCGCCACACTCCAACAGTCGGTGCTCGCACCATTTATTACTGACGGAGCTGATAGACTTTATTCTGTAAGTGTCAAGGTGTCAGGTGGCGGCATTGCATCTCAAGCAATCGCGATACGTCACGGCATCGCACGAGCAATGGTAAAAAGTGAAAGTGGCATACGTGGTGAAATGAAGACAAAAGGTTTCCTCACTCGTGATTCACGAGAAAAAGAACGTCGCAAGTTCGGTCTCAAAAAAGCACGTCGCGCACCACAGTGGAGCAAGCGGTAAGATCATAAGTAAGAAAGTGCGCCCAGCATACGGAGCCGGGCGCCAGTCCTTTGTGTTCACGCTGCTACTGCCAGCTCGTCCGACGCAAGCAGTTGCAGTGGAGTCACCTCCAGCAGCAATGGTGACCAATATCGCCGCATGTACGCATCGTCGCGTACATGCATTCGCTGCATCGCATACTGCACGATCAAAACTCGCCACTCATCATTGACGAGCAAAGACCAAAGCAAAGGGTTGTTCTTTGCGCAATCCAAGTGAATAAGAGCGGCCGACTGCCATGGGCAGAAAAGCAGCTCCTCTCCCTTTCGTATTGCTCTCAACGTCTTCCCGACGTTGCCTCCTTCGAATCTGAATGACCAGTTCGCCATAGATGCGTTCCACGTTTCATTGAGATATGCACAGCGCGGATCAGCATCAACGACGAGTTTTGGGTCGCCGGAAACATCAATACAGCCGCGATGAATGAGATCCTTCGCTTTTGCGGGCTCTTTGCGGCGCATTTTGTACAGATCATCAAGCGACACAATGAGAGCATCTTGACGAGCGTACTTGTAGACAACCGCACCTCTCGGCACGTCTTCTGCCACAAATATTCCATACCCCGCACCCGGCAACTGTGAAGGGCGCTTTACACATTTGATCGTCAACATCGTACATCTCCTTTGTACATGGATACTATAAACCTGTTTTTATTATATCACATAAACGTGTCCATCACAATGGTTACCTTGACAACTGCCCACTTGCTACTACAATAGATGTCCATGTCTGATAGCGAATTCGAAAAAGACGAAACTGAAATAGTGGCAGAAGATGGGGAGGATTCTTCCGTTTCAGTCACCCAAAGAATTGCAGAGTTGCGTCGTGAGTTGAAAACAGCGCACACGCAAAGCGCGGATAACCTCACCGGATGGCAGAGAGCGAAGGCCGACCTTATAAACTACCGTCGAACCATTGAATCGGAGCGGGTCACCGATAGAGCGCGAGCCGTACACGAGGTGCTCCGTGAAGTGGTGCCGGTTCTCGACAGCTTTGACGGAGCAATGAGTCAGTCAGGTTGGGCCGAGGCCGATGCCACGTGGCGCACAGGTGTCGAACGGATTGCGAACCAACTTCGTGGAGTGCTCGCAAATCGTGGAGTTGAGCAGTATGGTGCTACGGGTGACGAGTTTGACCCACGCATCCACGAATGTGTTGGTGTAGTTGTTGCGAGTGAGACACAAAAACAGGACAAAGTGGCGACGGTACTCCAGAGCGGCTACAAAGTGGCCGATGCGATACTTCGACCCGCCAAGGTGGTTGTTGCGCAAGCACAAGAGACCGACAGTGGTGTAACGTAGCAAGCGCAGTGTGAACGTCGGAGACGAGAGATGATGGTTTTCGATAAATTATATAAGTAAGAAAATTTGTTAACGTTGTAACTTATACATTATGGCTAAAGTACTTGGTATAGACCTTGGCACCACCAACTCCGCAATGGCAATTGTGGAAGGGGGGGAGCCGCGAATTATAGAAAATGAGGAGGGAAGTCGTACCACCCCCTCGGTTGTTGCGATAAGTAAAACCAAGGAGCGAGCCGTCGGTGTTATTGCAAAGCGGCAAGCGGTGACCAATCCACAGAATACCATTTACGGCATTAAAAGGTTCATAGGACATGCATTCGATGAGGAAGCGGTGCAGAAAGACAAAGCTATCGTACCCTACGCGGTAAAAGCTGCCGATAACGGCGGTGTTCTCATCACCATGGGGGAAAAAGACTATCGACCTGAGGAAGTTTCTGCAATGATTCTGCAGAAACTCAAGAACGATGCCGAACGCAAATTGGGAGAGACAATTACCGAGGCTGTCATTACTGTGCCAGCGTACTTCAACGACTCCCAACGACAAGCTACAAAAGACGCGGGAAAGATTGCGGGACTTGATGTTAAACGCATCATCAATGAGCCGACCGCTGCTGCGCTCGCATATGGGTTTAACAAAAAGAAGGACGAGAAAATCGCAGTGTTCGATTTCGGAGGAGGTACGTTCGACATCAGCATCCTTGAAGTTGGTGACGATGTAATTGAGGTGAAATCAACAGATGGCGACGCGCACATGGGAGGGCGCGACATTGACCAGAAAATCGTGCGCCACATTGCCGAGGAATTTAAGCGAGAGCAGGGTATAGATCTCACAAAAGACCCCCTCGCACTGCAGCGCCTTGATGAAGCGGCAGAGAAAGCGAAGATGGAGCTCTCAACAACAATGGAGAGCGAAATAAATATCCCGTTCATCTCAAGCGACGCATCAGGACCAAAGCATCTTCTCATGAAGATCTCCCGAGCAAAGCTTGAAGAACTTGCGGCTGAGTACATAGAACGATCTATGGCAATTACGAAACGTGCCATTGAAGCGTCACCGTTCAAGGCTTCTGATATAGACGAAATCATCATGGTAGGTGGACAAACTCGTATGCCGGCTATTTTAAGCGCGGTAAAGGAGTTGTTTGGTAAAGAACCCAACAAGAGTATCAACCCTGACGAGGTGGTGGCGCTTGGGGCCGCAATTCAGGCGGGTATACTTCAAGGTGATGTGAAGGATATCCTTCTCCTCGATGTGATACCCCTCTCACTCGGTATTGAAACAATGGGTGGCGTTACAACAAAGCTTATTGAAAAAAATACCACCATACCTACCCAGAAGAGTCAGGTGTTCTCAACCGCCGCTGACAATCAAACCTCGGTTGAGGTGCATGTGGTCCAAGGAGAGCGTGCTATGGCATCCGACAACAAGTCGCTAGGAAAGTTTATCCTTGACGGCATTCCACCGGCACCTCGCGGTATGCCACAGGTCGAGGTCTCGTTTGATGTGGATGCAAACGGCATTCTTTCCGTAACCGCAAAGGACAAAACAACAGGAAAGATACAAACTATACGCATCGAGGCATCGTCTGGGCTCTC
Organism: Minisyncoccota bacterium; assembly: GCA_041908795.1. Taxonomy (GTDB): domain Bacteria; phylum Patescibacteriota; class Minisyncoccia; order Phycocordibacterales; family UBA12088; genus CAYLHB01. The sequence continues at coordinate 26,047 of JAYRER010000017.1, forward strand.
CGAAAGCGACATTACACGCATGCAAGAAGACGCAAAGAACCATGAGGCGGATGATAAGAAGAAGAGAGAAGTCGCTGAAAATCGTAATATTGCGGAACAAATGGTGTACACTGCGGAGAAGTCGCTCAAGGAGCACGGGGATAAGGTGAGTGAAGAAATCAAGAAAGATGTGGAAGAGAAAATGGAGGCGGTAAAAATGGCAATCACTGCGAGTGATGCTGCCGCGATGAAGCGGAGCACTGATGAGCTTTCCACATCACTCTCAAAAATAGGTGAAGCGGTGGCGAAATCGGGTCAGTCTAATGAACCACCGCAGGCGAATGACGGAGGAACTGTGCGCGATGCAGAGACCACATAGTACGTACCGACCCTGTGAACAGGTATAGGGCATACGACGACTTCATGAACAGTCGTCGTATGGTACACTGGGGAAATTGTTTATGGCGGAAAAAGATTACTACACTATACTCGGCGTGGAGCGCACCGCGAGCAAGGAAGATATCAAAAAAGCGTTCCGCAAGCTCGCACACCAGTACCACCCTGACAAGCAGGGAGGTAGTGAGGCGAAGTTTAAGGAGATAGGTGAGGCGTACGCGGTGCTCTCCGACGACCAGAAACGAGCTCAGTACGATCGTTTCGGGCGCGTGGGAACAAGCGCCGGGTCTTCCGGCGGCGACCCGTTTGGAGGATTTGACTTCTCCGGTTTCGGGCAAGGCCCACAAGGAGGATTCCAAGGCGTGGAGTTCGACTTAGGTGATATTTTCGGAGACTTTTTCGGGGGCGGCAGACGACGTGAAAGGAGAGGCCGCGATATTTCAATCGATATAGAGATCTCGTTCAAAGAAGCTGCGCTTGGTGCCGAGAGAAAACTTTTGCTTATGAAAACCTCTCTCTGTGAGGTCTGCAATGGCTCCGGTGCTGAAAATCCAAAAGATGTGGCCACCTGTACCACCTGCGGAGGTTCCGGTCGTATCCATGAGAACAAGGCGACAATATTTGGCTCGTTTTCGTCCGTGATCGAGTGTGCGACCTGTGGCGGACGTGGTGTGGTTCCCAAGAAACCGTGTGACGCGTGCCATGGTGCGGGTGTGCGCAGAAAGGAAACCGAGGTTATTGTGATCATTCCACCGGGTATTGATGACGGAGAAATGGTGCGCCTCACCGGTGCCGGTGAGGCGCACGCGCAGGGCGCACCGGGCGACCTCTATGCAAAAATACACGTTAAGCAAGACAAGCGATTTATGCGAGAGGGGGCGAATCTCATTACCACACTCTCAGTAAAGCTTTCTGATGTACTTCTAGGTGCAGTACACAGTGTGCCTACACTTGAAGATCCGGTAGAGCTCAAAGTACCCGCTGGAATTCGCCACGGCGAATTGCTACGCGTGCGTGGCAGGGGTACAGGAAAGCAAGATGGTAAAAGAGGCGACTTATTGGTACGTATCGCAATCGATGTTCCGGAAAAACTTTCTCGTGAAGCGAAACGTGCAGCGGAAACACTGCGCACAGAAGGGTATTGAGAGAAGTATTTTAAGTAATTGGAAAATATGGAAGCTTCATTCAATCAGGCAACAAATATTGTTGAAGCGATTCAACCTTCATTCACCACAGACCTTGGTATTTTGTTTTTCATTGTGGTACTACTCTTTGTGGTGACGCTCTGGCGAGGGACGGGACTTGCGGTCTCCCTGTTACTCGCACTCTACCCGACTCACACCTTAGGTCCCCGTGTGTATGAACTCCTCCCCGACAGTTTTAAGGCTGGATCATTTGGTATGGGCGCTCTTACACTTCACGCACTTGGTTTTCTCATCATTCTACTTGCTATCACATTTGCCATATACCGTTTTGTTGACTGTGTGGAAAAACCAACGGGTCTCTGGCGCTATACCGAAGCGATACTCGTTGCCTGCGCGACGAGTGGAGCATTCTTTTCAACCGCCTACCAGGTACTCGGCACCCACACACTCTTCAGACACTCCGACTTTATCGCAACGTGGTTTGTAGGTGAGACCGCCACGATTGTGTGGCTTACGATACCGCTTGCAGTTCTTGTACTCGTTGCTCGTAAGTAAATGTATATGTCGTGGATAGTATTCGCCCTTATCCCACAGTTTCTTTGGGCAATATCAGTGTGGATAGATAAGATTTTACTTGAACGGTACTTGGGCTCGTATGCAAGCACGGTTCTCCTGCTTTACTCATCGCTTTTCTCATTGATAGTATTGCCTTTTGTTTACCTTTTTGCACGTGACAGCATCGGAGACTCGTTCCAGTACGCACCTATACTACTACTCACAGGGATTCTTTCCATTGTGTGGATCTATTTTTATCTTGAAGCACTTCGTCGTGACGAGGCATCGATAGTAATCCCATTTTTTCAGTTTATCCCCATTTTTGGCATTATTCTCAGCTATATAATGCTGGGAGAGACCATATCTCACATCCAGGTTGTGGGAATCTTA
>JAYRER010000018.1:0-8620 GCA_041908795.1 Minisyncoccota bacterium
GGCGCTTGCCTAATGACTACCATATATTTTACGACGTTAAGCTTCACGATAATGCGGGTAATACAGATTACGTTGTTGTGGGACCGACAGGCATTTTCACGATAGAAGTAAAGAATCACAGTAATCGTGCGGTACAGAATCGCTGGCACAGGAAAGAGCATAATCAGTCAAAAACCGAGGCGCGCACCCTCCATGCTGACCTCGTTGAACACGGTATCGACGTGTCGTGGGTGACGAGTGTTTTGGTGCGCGCGGATCTATGTTGGAAACAGTATGAACAACAAGGTGCGGTGACGTTTGTTGGCTTGTTTGCTCTGCCCAAGTTGATCATAGGACAGGTTGGGACTCAACACAGTGAACTCATTCCTGAACAAAAAGTGAGCGAAGTAGTCAAAATTCTCGAACAGCTTGCAGGCTGCACACACACCAGTGAGGGCGCAGGAGATAATCCCGTACATTGTCCACGTAATGGATCTTGAAAAAATGTGTCCGACCCCGATTGTGCAAGTTCAGTGTCCCTATTTCCGCTGATGTGTATCGATTAGCACCATGAACGAAAAAGTGTTGAATAATAGAGATAGAGATCTGACGAGTTCCCTCGTATTGCACAGGCGTCTTAATGAACCCGATGGTTGGTTTGCTAAATCACTTACTTTGCACGACGCAGCAATAGCAATTTTCAACATCTGTGTTAGTCGTATACCTGAAGTGGAGTGTCCGCAGATTCAACTAGCACCCCTTATGTTAATGCTTGCTGCATACAGCACAGAAAATTTACTAAAAAGTGCTATACGAGCGAAATGTGGACTTGAACTTACACGAAAAGAGGAAGACGAGCTCATTTACCGACACGGACTCGAGCTTCTGCTTAAAGATGCGGGTATAAGAGTTAGCAAAGAAGGAAGGCTTATTCTCAAAGAATTAAATGATTACACATTGTGGGAGGCGCGTTATGCCACACCAAAGAAGTGGGAAGATTCAAACAATCGGAGCCAGCTCATAATTTCTTCAAGCGATGTAACTAACGTGTACATTCCACTTTTCGAAAGTTATACTGAGTTCCGAAGACAGCTTATGCCTCGAGTTAGAAAACTGTGTGTTAAATGGAAGAGAAACAAATGTTTGTGTGGGTGTGGTTGCGCTACGGGTAAAAGGGGCGCAATTAAATCAACTTAGTTGAGTTAATTTGGTTCTGGTAAAAAAAGCAGTGGCCCGGGTCTTGCAACCCGTAGAAATGGGGACTGTCCCCATTTCCACCCCAAGGAATCCCGCCCGCGACCCCCCTATTTCTTCGCGACAGAATTTGTTAAAATCGATCCATGCAAAAGATAGTAACGTTTTTTTGGTTCGAGGGTCCGATAGAAGAAGCGGTAAATTTTTATGTTTCGCTATTTAAAGATGCAAAGATAACACACACATCGCGTCTCACTGAGGCGGTGGCAAAGGAAGTCGGATTGACGGCCGGAACTGTACAATCAATGGACTTTGAGCTGAATGGCCAAAACTTTTCCGCTTTAATGGGCGGTCCGATGTATAAACTTACTGAGGCCACCTCAATACAGGTACACTGCAAAGATCAGGAAGAAATTGATAGGCTTTGGGATGCGCTATCTAAAGGTGGCAAAGTAATGTCTTGCGGTTGGGTTACTGATAGGTTTGGTTTAACATGGCAAATTATGCCGGACAACCTAGATGAAATGATGCGTGATCCAGACCCTGCTAAAGCCAATCGGGTTAGCGAAGCCATGCTTAGTATGAAGGGTAAGTTGGATAAAGCCGAACTCGAAAGAGCTTACAAAGGCGAATAGTGAAGAAATGGGGACAGGGACAATATTATGCGCAAAGGTATGGCATAATATTCATATCATGCCACGCAGTGGGGGGCAGAAAACGGGGATAAGTACAATAGAAATGCTAAACGTGTAGCATAATCCATGCACAGCATCAACTGTGCACACGCCGTTTTCGCCATGAGAAAGAAGCAGAACAACAAGACCGTCGTTATCTACCAGGCCAAAAACGGAGCAATCCAGCTTCGGGGCGATGTTGCGCACGAGACCGTGTGGGCGACACAGGCGCAAATAGCGGAAGCGTTTGATGCGGAGCGTTCAGTTGTTACCAAACATATTCGAAACATCCTGAAAGACAAGGAACTTGATGAGCGAGCAGTATGTGCAAAATTTGCACATACTGCCGATGACGGTAAAACGTACCAAGTGCAACACTATAATCTCGATATTATCCTGAGTGTCGGATACAGAACCAACTCAAAACGTGCCATCGAGTTTCGCCAGTGGGCCACGAAAACGTTGCGCGAGCACATTACGAAGGGGTACACCATCAACCGCAAGCAGATCCAAAAGAACTACAGGGAATTTCAAAAGACCATAGAGTCTATCCAACAGCTCTTGCCGGCGCATGGTGTGGTTGACCCGCACGTGGTACTGGAGCTCGTCAAAGAGTTTTCGAGTACGTGGGTATCGCTCGATGCCTATGACAAGGGCACACTGAAGCCTGTCGGTACGTCAAGGCGAAGCGTACAGGTGAGTGGTACAGAGTTGCTCCGCGCAATTGCGGACTTACGATTAGAGCTTATACACAAGGGTGAGGCAGAGAAGGTCTTTGCGCACGAACGAAGCATGGGTAGTGTCGAGGGCATCCTCGGCAACGTGATGCAGTCGTTAGGTGGCAAGCCCGTAATATGCCACTGCGGAAGAACGAGCGGCACACCTGCTGTATTTCATGGTCAAGAACCATCCGTTTGTTGACGGCAACAAACGCTCGGGCGCGTTTGCGTTTGTGTGGTTCTTACGCACGCAGGGAATCAAGGGTCAACGAAACATTACCCCGAGTGCGCTCACCGCGCTCACACTCCTCATCGCAGAGAGCGACCCCAGCAGGAAAGACCAAATGGTGGCACTCACGACGCAGTTGTTGAAATAAGTTGGTACGGCTCCGTGGCGATGTTCCCCTATTTTGAAAGGTATCGCCACTCCCGCGCGTAGTACAATTATCGCATGGCTGTGCACGACCTTTCGGACGAGGAGCTCATGGAGCGTGTCGTGCGCGACCGTGACGTGTTTTCGGTGTTGGTAGCCCGCTACGAGGAGAAACTGCGGCGCTACCTCGCTCGCCTCATGCCGGGTGTGGGGGATGATATGGATGACCTGCTTCAGAACGTTTTTCTCAAGGTGTACGTGAATGCGCGTGGTTTTGATACCGCACTCTCGTTCAACTCTTGGATATACCGTATTGCACACAATGAGGCCGTGTCGTGGCTTCGTAGGAAAACGGCACGCGGCGCAGTAGCACCGCTTAGCGAGGATGAGAGTGAGACGTTTTTTGAAAGCGCGAGGCTTGCCGCACAAACGGGTGAAGCACGGCTCGTGCGCGACGAGGTGGCACGGGTACTCGGTGCCATGAACGAGCGCTACCGGACCGTGCTCGTGCTCCGCTTTCTTGAGGAAAAAACGTACGCTGAAATCGCTGATATTCTGGAGGTGCCGGAGGGTACGGTCGCAACGCTTCTCCACCGTGCAAAAGTAGAGTTTACGCGCATACATGAGCGCCACAACCATGGAACATAATCAACCCACAGAGCTTGGAGCGCGCGTACTGCACGCAATAGAAGAGCGGGGAATCGCACCACGGCCGCGGTGGCACTTTCTCGTACGCGAGTGGTCCATACGAACAGCCGCACTCGTCGCGCTTATCCTTGGCTCATGGTGTGCCGCGCTCACGTTGTACATTGTGAACGCTTCGTGGCCCTTGCGAGTCGAGCTTGCGCACTCCCCGCTCTGGAGCGTGGTGTCGGTGGTGCCGCTCGTGTGGCTCGTGCTCTTCGCGCTCGCGCTTTTCTACAGTGTGCACGCGGTGCACCGCATGCGGCGCGGGTATCGCTTCAACAGCTCGTGGCTCGTACTCGGTGCGCTCGTGGTGAGTATCTTTGCGGGCGCGCTCCTCTTTGCCGCGGGTGCGGGCCGTGCACTCGATGACTACCTCATTGCGCAGGCGCCGGGCTATGCGGAGATTTCGGGGCACCACCCGCTTCGACTACGCTTTCCCGCGCAGGGTGTGTTGGTCGGTGTGGTGGAAGTACGCGGGACCTCCACGGTCTTGGTGGCTCCGGACGGTGAGGTGACGGCACTCGACCTCAGCACTGTGGCGACTCCGCGTCCCGAGCTCTACGAGCGGCCGGTTCGCGTAGTGGGAACAACTACGGCAGAAGGAATATTTGAGGTGCATGCCATAAAACCGCTCCGCGGACGTGGGCTAAAGCGCGGCCCCGGCATGCGACTTCGCGAGGGTGAAAGGATGCCGCCTCATCCCGCGTACTAATAAGTGCGCGCATTACAAGCAATCGTTCCGGTCGTTGCGACCGAGACGAATCACACTACTCACAATAACCACAACACATATGTCTACTACCACTACTACTACAGATCAGTCCCTTGTACCCACACTGCGCACCGTTGCACTCGTCGCGGTTGCCGCGCTCGTTGGCGCAGGCATCGCAACGGCGACCTCGGCATCCGCGGCTGGCGGTTGGGGCGGCGTTCGCGGGTGCGACAGTGAGCGACACGAGGCAATCGAGGCCGCACTCGAAGGTAATGAGTACGATGCATGGAAAGCGCTCATGGGAGACAAGCCGATTGCACAAAAGGTAACCGAGGAGAACTTCGCCACGTTGGTGGCGCTCCACGAAGCAAGAGAAGAGGGTGATATTGAAAAGGTTCGTGCACTGCGCGAAGAGCTCGGGCTCTACGGCGGTCGCGGTATGCACAATAGGGCGCACGGTTGGAAATACGTCTCCCGCTAAGTAGCACAAGAGAAAACCCGCGGCACAGCAGTGTCGCGGGTTTTCTCGTTTAAGACCAGTAGAGGAAAAATGCGGCGATGAAGGCGCCGAGCCATGAGATGCCGGATATCGCTCCGCTCGCCACAAGTGGTACCGCTTCAGACGCGGAGAGGTCGGAAGCGGGTTTCGTTGCGGCGATGCGTGAGAGCGTGCCTATCGCAAAACTGTTGAGTATGAGTGCGGCGACAAACCCCATCTTGAGGGCGAACGCCGGACTCTCCGTAAGGAGGAACTCGCGCGCGGGCCAAACGAGGATGCTTCCTGTCACCACAAGGCCGATGAGGCCGCTGAACACCGCGCGGTGGACGTACATGAGTGTGCGCTCATCGAGCGTCTCACGTACCCCGCGAATCCACAAGAGACCGAGGTGGTCAGCGAAGGCGACGTGTAGAAACGACCAAGCGAGCGCCGCAATGTGTGCGTAAAAAACGATATCCTCCATGCGAGTGCCATGGTACCATACCGAGCGTTACCCATACATATGTTACTTTCACTATGAAACCAACCTACATTCTGCTCGGTCTCGCTGTGGTCGTCATCGGCGTCGGTGCGGCGTTTGCGGCTACGCGCCTCACGAGCACCACCCCATCTTTATCAGACGAGGTGGCAATCGAACCCGCAACGTTATCAGGTGTGCAAGGCGAAGCGAGTGACGTGTTGCAAGGGGATGAGAGAGTTGAGTCGAGTGGCGATGAACGCAAGGATGAGAGTATGAAGAAGGATGAGAATGAGTTTGAGGTGGAGGACGAGTCGAAAGACGAAGCCGAACGGGCAGAAACCGTACCTCAAGGGAGCACCGTGCCGCTCCCGCCAACCGCGCCCACTGTTGCGTCGTACAGTGCGGCTGAGGTTGCGACGCATGGCGGTGAGACGTCGTGTTGGACCATTGTGCGCGGGGAGGTGTACAACGTTACGGCATGGATAGGCGAGCATCCCGGCGGTGAGCGATCCATTCTCTCCATGTGCGGCAAGGACGCCACTTCCGCATTCGAGGGTAAGCACGGTGGGGAAAAGAGGCCGCAGGCGGAGCTTACAAAATATAAGATTGGTATACTTCGGTAGTGTCTCACTGCTGTGTGAATGAAGGTGTGCTACAGTGTGGCTAATGAGTGACGTTGCCCTCGCTATACACGGTTTAAAGAAAACCTACCCCACCGGCACGGAAGCGCTGAAGGGTATCGACCTTGAGGTGCCGAAAGGCGAGCTCTACGCACTCCTCGGTCCCAACGGAGCCGGGAAAAGTACCCTCATCGGCATTGTAACCGGGCTTACCAACAAGACCTCCGGCACGGTGCGGGTGTTTGGTACATCAATTGATGATGACCATGATACGGTGAAGTCGTACCTTGGACTCGTGCCTCAGGAGATGAACTTCAACATCTTTGAGAAGGTGCTCGATATCGTCTGCACGCAAGGTGGGTACTATGGGCTCCCCAGAAAACTTGCGGCAGAGCGCGCTGAAAAGTACCTCAACGCACTGGGGCTCTGGGACAAGCGGAATGACAAGAGTCGCACGCTCTCCGGCGGGATGAAGCGGCGTCTCATGATAGCTCGCGCGCTCGTCCATGAGCCGGAGCTCCTCATTCTCGACGAGCCAACCGCGGGTGTCGACGTGGAGTTGCGCCGTGGCATGTACGATTTTCTGCGAGGACTCATCCGCGAGGGGAAGACGATTATTCTCACCACGCACTACCTCGAGGAGGCCGAGGAGCTCGCGCGCGAGGTAGCGATCATAAACCGTGGAGAGATTGTGGCGCGCGGGGAGGTGAAAAAACTGCTTGCGGGGATGGATGTTGCGACCTACATCCTCGACGTGGGACGTGCGGTGCCCTCCGGAGTACTCATGACACTTACGAGTTTTGCGCCGGTTATGCGTGATGCCGACACGCTCGAGGTAACGGTGACGTCGGAAGCAACGCTTGGGCGCGCGGTTGCAATCCTCGAAGAGCACGGGGTAACGGTACTCTCGATGCGACCCAAGGGGAATCGGCTCGAGGAGCTCTTTATCAGGCTCACCAATCAGCATGTCGCGTAGATCGTTCATCGCATTTCAAACCATCGTTCGCAAAGAGGTTGTGCGTTTTATGCGCATTTGGAGCCAGACTTTGCTCCCTTCGGTTATCACCTCGACGCTCTACTTTGCGATATTCGGCACATTCCTGGGTGATCGCATCGGGGCCATTCAGGGCGTGCCGTACATCGCGTTTATTGTGCCCGGTCTCGTGATGCTGGCAGTCATCACCAATAGCTACAGCAACGTGGTGAGTTCTTTTTTCGGGGCAAAGTTTCAGAAGAACCTCGAAGAGCTCATGGTGGCTCCTGTTCCCCATGCGGTCGTGATACTCGGGTACGTGCTTGGCGGTGCCCTGCGGGGGTTTGCGGTTGGTATACTCTCCCTTGGTGTGGCGCTCTTCTTTGCACGATTGCCGGTTGCGCACCTTGGTATCGTGCTCTTGTTTTTTGTACTCACGGCAGTACTCTTCGCGCTCGCAGGACTCGTGAACGGCGTGTACGCAAAGGGATTTGACAGTATCTCAATATTTCCGACGTTCGTGTTGACGCCGCTCACGTACTTGGGAGGCATTTTCTATCCGATAACCGTGCTCCCACCCTTCTGGCAGACGGTCTCCCAGCTCAACCCCATTCTCTACATGGTGAACGGCTTCCGCTACGGATTTCTCGGTGTGAGCGACATGAGTGTATGGGTATCGATTGTGGTGTTGGCGCTCTCGATACTCGTCGTGAGCGTGGGGGTGTGGTGGCTGTTTACGAAAGGGTACGGCTTGCGAAGCTAAGAGGTTGGGGTACGCTACCGGCATGGGCTCGCACGCGACAACAACCAAAGAGTACGAGGTGATCGTGGTAGGTGGCGGGGCCTCGGGTCTCTCTGCCGCACTTCGCGCGGCAGAGCGCGGCAAGCGTGTGCTCCTCCTTGAGAAGAACACCACACTCGGAGCCAAGCTCTCGATTACCGGCGGTGGCCGGTGCAACATCACCAATGCCGAAGATGATGTGCACGCACTCCTGTCGCACTACGGGAAAGCACAGCAGTTTTTGTACTCACCATTCGCGCAGTTTGGTGTGAAAGATACGTTTTCATTGTTTGAGCGCATCGGCGTGCCGATCGTCGTTGAAGCGAGAAAGCGTGCATTCCCCGCGAGCCAGCGTGCGGTCGATGTGACGCGTGCACTCGAGCGCGCGGTGCGAAGTGCTGGGGTTACCGTAAAGACCGACACACGGGTGACGGAAATAGCTGTGCGGTCGGAGGGCGAAGGGTGTGCGATTCGTGGTGTGCGTATTGGCACGGAGCTCTACCGTGCGGGGAGTGTGGTGCTCGCAACCGGCGGCTTGTCGCATCCGGAGACGGGTTCGACCGGCGACGGGTTTTCGTGGCTCCAGCTCCTTGGACATACGGTGGTCGCACCCACACCGACCGTGGTGCCCCTCCGAGTAAAGGAAGCATGGGTACATGAGCTCGCGGGCGTCTCGCTCACATTCATGAAAATCACGTTCTCTGTTGCCGGAAGGCGCTCATTTTCGAAAACCGGCAAACTGCTCTTTACCCACTTCGGACTCTCCGGTCCGCTCATTTTAAATAGTGCGGGGAAGGTGGCGGATCTCCTCCACGAAGGGCCGGTGGCCGCAACCATCGATGCGTATCCGGACACTGACGTGGGGTCACTCGATGCTCGTGTGCGGAACATGCTTGATGCGAATAAAAATAAAATGTGGAAGACGGTGTTTCCCGAGCTCGTTCCTCAC
>JAYRER010000019.1:0-1987 GCA_041908795.1 Minisyncoccota bacterium
ACCGATGCACTAAGGATGTGTCGAACACTGCGACTAGTAACAAACTAACAGAACTTTTAAGAAAACAGCACAACTCACACACACCTCAGAATTACTAACATATGTTCTTGGGCAAATTGGGGACTACCCCAATGGCATGACAAATAAAATCGAAATAGTTGGTTTATTGTGCCCTTTTCCCTACCCTTTCGCTTCCATATTTCTAAACCACTTTTTTGCACTTTCGCGGCGGTGCGGACAGCCGGGCCAACAGCACGGGCGTTTCTTCCCATTGAACAGGTCCTCCTCTAGGCGTACCAGATGTTCCGCTCTCGTTTCCGCCTTCTTTACAATGGTGACGTAGCAAATCCACTCATTGCGTGCAAGAGGGGTGAGCTTGTTCCAATACACCAGTAGCTCGACGTTGGATGTTAAAATTTTCTTCAAATCACTCGGCAGGTCATGCACAACTCCCCCGGCAATCTCGTGCTGTTTGGCTGTCATTGTGTTCCTACCGCTCACAAATTTCCTTGAAATACTCGAGGGCTTGTGTCCATGCGCTCATCATTTTTTCAAAGGCCTCGTCCGTCTCTATACAAACCGTGACAAGCGTCGCTCCCTCCCCCGCATCTTTGAAGTAGTACTCTTCCTTGGAGCCGACCCACTTCCGCATCATGTCGTCACTGAGTTCCACCTCCATATTTTCCGGGTTTACCATGGCAACATGCGTTGCCTTAATAACCTCGTTCGGTTGTAGCTCCTCAATACGCACCTTGGTTCCTCCTTGAGATTTGTCGAAGAAAAAGATGTGCTCTCCCTGCTTCCACACTCCCTCATACGTCATGCCTTCTCCCCAGGCCTTGGCCCACTCTGGGTAGACCGCCTTGTCCATGATTTTGTTAAACACGAACTCGCGCGGTTTGTTGATTGTGATTGAGTAGGTAAGTTGCTTCATGGTATGCAGTGCTAAGTAGTAATGTTCTCTTTCCTCACTTACTAAGTGTACTACAAGCACGTGAATGGTACATGAGTGAATTATTCTTAAACTTTCTTCACCACCCGCCACCTCTCCCGCTCCGCGGCACTCATCCGTTCGATGGCGTAGCGAAGCATGGTGCGTGGCATGGTGGTAGCGTGCTTGGTGAGAAAGGCGCGGAGTGCCTCGATATCCTTCTTCCCCGCCTCGCGGAGCATCCAGCCGACCGCTTTATGGATGAGATCGTGCGGGTCGTAGAGGAGTATGCGTGCGATTGCGAACGTGTCGGTGAGGTCGCTCTTCCCGATGAACCACGCGGTCGAGACGATGGCGATACGTCGCTCCCAGAGTGAGGGCGACCGCGCGAGCCGATGGAGTAGTGCGCGATTCTTCGCCTCGAGGTGCCGCCCCACAATCTTGTGGCATGAGACGTCCACCAAATCCCAATTGTTGATGCGGTCGGTATGCGCGAGGTAGAAATCGAAGATGGCCCGCCGCTCAAGCTCATTCGCGCTCTCATACCGGTGGGTGAGTATGATAAGGGCACAGAGTCGATCTTCGTGCACCTTGCTCTGGAGCAATCGGTCAAGCTCACAGAGCGGCACATGGAGGGCACCACGCGCAATACGTCGCACCTGCGGTACGGTAACCCCGATGAACACGTCGCCTTCGCCGTACTGTCCCTTCCCCGTTTTGAAGAACCAACGGTAATTTTTCGCGCGTTCGGAATCAGCCACCCCGCGCAATGCGCGCGCTACGCTACGCGCCGAGTCTAGACTGGGACTACTTTTTGAGTTGGTCACGAATCTCGGTGAGGAGCTCCTCGGTCTTGGTGAGTTTCGGCGCCTCTTTCGGTTTTGCCTCTTCATGGCGAATGAAGCGGTTCATCTGCTTGATTGCAACAAAGATGACAAATGCAATGATGAGGAAATCGAGCACGCTCTGCAAAAACGCTCCGTACCCAAATACGAGTGCGGGTGTGGTTGCGCTCGCTTCGCGTAGCGTGAGCGAGAGGTGGGAGAAGTTGACCCC
>JAYRER010000020.1:0-3221 GCA_041908795.1 Minisyncoccota bacterium
ATCGGGAGAGCGATTCCAGTTCTCGCTTGAGAACGCGTACACGACGACGTGCAACACACCACTCGCAACACACCACTCGATGAGTTCGTGAAATTTTTCATACCCCTTCTGGTGTCCCATGATTGTTGGCAAACCACGCGCTCGCGCCCACCGCCGGTTACCGTCCATAATGACACCAAGACAGCGCGGTACTGCTTCCTGTTCAGTGCGATTTGTGGTATCGGGTACATCCGACATACTGTGCAATGAATGAGGATCGGAGTCACACGATCCTAAAGTCTTCGAACGGTGTTTCCGCCTCTTTCCATTCGTCGTATATCTCATTGACACGAGCACCGCTCGGTCCCTGCTTCAGGTGGATCTCGTACACACGAAGGAGTCCAGTATCACCCTGAGCCACGATCTCGACAGATCCATCAGGAAGGTTTGCCACAAATCCTTTTAAACCGAGCTCAGATGCTATGGACCGCGCAAACTCCCGATACGCAACTCCCTGTACGCGCCCGGTAATAATACAGTGTAATTCGGTCATGGTATGCATTTTGTGAGACGTCTATCTGCGCAACATGGATAGGCACAGCGCAGTATACCACAAGGATCATCAGATGCGCCGTGAAAGACACTTGTTACTGAGCAGGTGGACGCCGTGCCTCTGGGGAGCAGTTGCACAATATCCAGAACCATGGCACTCTGTAGATGTTTGCGCGCTTAGCTCAGTTGGCTAGAGCATCTCGTTTACACCGAGAGGGTCGGGGGTTCGAGCCCCTCAGCGCGCACCAATGCTGGCGATGAGCCGGCGTTGTGCGTGATGAGCGAGCAATCTGCATTGCTCGCGAAGGGGCGAGAAGGGCGGAGCCATGTTCCACAGCGAAGCGGTGGAACAGGCGAGCCGGGGTCGAGAGTCGAGCAGAGCGAGAACTCGTGACCGAGCCCCACAAACTTGGTGCGGCTGCTTATGGTCACGCACCACCATTTAGCGCGAATCAGCTCTCGCGTCGTAGCAGGCAACAGACACCTCTTGAATGAAGTTTATTTCATTAAACCAGGTACACCGAAGAAAATTGTACCTTGTATATTTTCTTTCGGAACAGGCCCCCAAACACGCGAGTCCGCTGATTCAGTGCGATTATCACCCAGTACGAAGTACTGGTCGTTCGTAAGAGTGACAGATGTATCCCCTGGGGTGTCGCCAAAATAATACTTGCTTTCATCTAAGATTTGACCATTTATGAAAACTTTACCTGCCCTTACTTCAACATGTTCGGACGGTGTTCCGATTACTCTCTTGATAAAAAATGTTGTGGGGTCTTCGGGGTATCGGAACACCACAACGTCGCCGTGAACAAAGTTTCTATCCAGTTTATTTACGAACAAATAATCACCACTCATGTATGTCGGCTCCATTGCAGCGCCGCTTACAACAAATGGCTCAAAAACATACAGGCGTACAGGGATTACGAGCACGAAAGAAACAGCTGTGGTGAGTAGGCCGAAAACAACATAAACGCCCAAAGATTTCAGCAAACTCGTTTGATAGTACCTGAGGAAAAAATAGTAGAAGACGAAAAAACTTGCAACATATGCTAGAAAACCAAAGTGAAGTACGCCAAAGACGATGCCTGCAACAACACCAGTGACACCCGAGACAAGTGCCACCAACAGCGATTTCTTGAAGTTTGAGTTTTCTATCTTAAAAAATTTGCTAACCAAAAAAAGAACCCCACTACTCATGAACAGTAAAACCAAAGTCACAACCAGTACGAAAAGTGTCAAAAACGTGAGGGCCATATATTTTGAATTGTTAGCCTAATTTTTTTCATCCATAGGTGTGATTGTATCAATTTATAATAACTATGCACAAGCTCAATATCGATTTATTAGAGTCACATAAACAACAAAACCACCCAATTTGAGTAGTTTTGTTGTTAGCTGAACGTATCGCTCCTTATGAGGAGATTAAGCCTCTCGATGGGTCTCGCTAATTTGTGCAGAAATACTGACCTTTGCGCGAACCTACTTTGAGGGAAAGAACTGACGCACGCCCCGCGCGCGTGGTGGCTCGTACGCTCTGTGTACGCCCCGATCGCACGTACTCCCGCCTCGGGTCGCTCCGTCCTCACTCCGGCGTCTCCAAGTGCGCCCTACGGGCACACAAGTCGCCGCCTCCGTTCGTCCTCCGCTCTCGCAAAACCCGCATGTCCTCCTTCCTTTATGCGGCTCCCCCCAGACCCCCGCCGCGCACGGCGAAATATACAGGGAAGGACATGTGGGTTTCTGTGTTTGTGCGTTCTCCCCAGCACTATGTCACTCATAGTCTGTGGTTATAGTATACGCGAATTGGTATATTGTAGTCAATAAGTGACATGAAAAACGACACCAAAAAGCAGTTTGGGGCACGGGTCAAAGAGTTGCGCCACACAAAAGGGTTGTCGCAGGAAGAACTTGCGAACAAGGCGGGCTTGCACCGCACCTACATCAGCGACATCGAGCGTGGCGATCGGAATGTGTCACTCGAAAATATCTACAAACTCGCCAAAGGGTTGAGTGTAGTGGTGAGAGAGTTGTTTGGGTAGTCATGCCTGTGAGTCCATTTTTTGGCTAAATTGCTAGGTTTGTGTATACTGCGTTTATTACAAGTTAAGGTTTTTTATGTTTATGTTCCGTACCCACAGACTTCATCACGTCGCCATTTCCATACTATTTTTGTTCGCGTTTGTTCTAATATCACAAAAACACGCGAGCGCATTTTTTTCTGACTCAGGTACGGCGGAGACGTGGGTACCTATTGATTCAACCAAACTTGGTGGAGCGAGTGGTAGAAATCAGAATAGTCTCGTTTTCAATCCTTCATCGAATGAGCCATATGTTGTTACTGTTGATTTTACGAACCACGACAACATAGTGGTAAAGAAGTTTAACGGCACGTCATGGGTTACTGTTGGCACAACCAGTCTTGGTAGAGCGTCCAATTTCAGCATCAGTTTAGTCTTTCATCCTGTCACAAATGAGCCATATGTATCATTTGCAGATCAGAATGAAGGAAAGGTGTCAGTATTCAGATTCAACAGCTCAACATGGGTACCGGTAGGTAACACCGCTTTTAGCATCGGCAGTCAAGCTCTTGCTACTACCCTTGCATTCAATCCAGTCACCAACGAACCGTATGTGATGTATTTGGACAGAGGGGTACCTTCAGACGGAGAAGTACCGCTACCCTGCTC
>JAYRER010000021.1:0-3478 GCA_041908795.1 Minisyncoccota bacterium
CGATACCACGGGACATGCAGAGGCGGTACGAGTCACGTTTGACCCTTCAGTGGTGACCTACCGCGAGTTGGTGGAAAAATTCTTCACACTTCACGACCCGACCCAGCTCGACGGGCAGGGACTCGACATCGGCAGACAGTACCGAAGTGCGATATTTTTCAAGAATGATGCGCAGAAGCGCATCGCCGAGGAGGTTCTCGATGCGTGTGCGGAGCGTGGCACCTACGGCGAGCGCGATATTGTGACCGAGCTCTCACCAGCGGGGCCTTTCTACCGTGCCGAGGAGTACCATCAGCGGTACTTTGAAAAGCGAGGAGGAGGGATATGCCATTAACTTATACTCTCTGTCTATGAGCGTATTTCTTTCCACTGTGCGGAGCAATGTGACGCAGGCCTCGGAGCTCCTCACACTTTCTCCAAGCACCGTGACACTCCTCACGGAGCCGAAGAAACTCATTGAGGTGACGTTTCCGGTCCGTCTCGATTCGGGAGAGACGGAGGTTTTCAAGGGGTGGCGTGTACAGCACAACGACGCACTGGGTCCGTACAAGGGCGGCATACGTTTCTCTCCGCTCGTGGAGCGTGACGAAGTGGTTGCGCTCGCGACCACGATGAGTATCAAAAACGCGGTATACGGACTCCCCTATGGTGGAGCGAAGGGTGGGGTGCTTATCGATCCGTTAAAGTATTCGACGCGCGAGCTAGAGATGGTGGCCCGCCGCTACGTAGACGCGCTCTTTAAAATGCTCGGTCCCGAGGTGGATGTGCCTGCGCCCGATGTCAACACCAACCCCATGATTATGGGATGGATGATGGACGAGTACTCACGGCTCGCGGGGCGCACGGTACCCAACAGTTTTACCGGTAAGCCACTCATCCTTGGAGGTACCGCACTGCGCGATGAAGCGACGGGGTACGGCGGCTACGTGCTCATTCGCGAGCTTGCAAAGGAGAAGGGGATGGTGCCGCACGATACATCGGTTGCCATCCAAGGGTTTGGAAATGTCGGTGCAACACTTGCGCGCCTGCTCTCACACGATGGATATAAAGTGGTGGCGGTTTCGGACCATATGGGAGGTCTCTACGATGAAGGCGGGCTCGACATTGAAGAGGTACTGCGGGCACAGACGCGCGCGGGCACCATCGAAAAGAACCGCTGTTACCCGAAAGCGCTCAAAAACGGCGTAGCGAGGACACTTGAGTGTCGCACTATCACCAACAGCGAGCTCCTCGACTGCGACGCCGACATACTCGTGCCCGCTGCCATTGAACATGTGCTGACCCAAGAAAACGCGGACGGAGTCCAGGCACGCTACGTCATCGAAATGGCGAACGGTGCACTCGATGAAGCGGCGGAGATGCTACTTGCGAAGCGTGACGTGGAGGTGGTGCCCGATGTCGTTGCAAATGGCGGTGGGGTGGCAACGAGCTACCTCGAGTGGGTCGAGAATAGGGAGGGGCGCAGTTGGCACGAGGACGAGGCACGGCGCACCCTTGACGCACTGGTGCTCGGAGCATTCATGGGTGCGCGAGAAGAAGCAAAGCGGCGAAATGTATCGTTACGCACCGGCGCATACACGGTCGCCCTTGCACGCATCACAGAGGCGATGGTTGCGCGTGGGTGGTGTTAGTTGCGTGAACGCTCCCATGCACTTGCGGCCCAGTACCACGAGCACTTATACTGTACCTGCATTATTCATTATTCAGTATCATATTTTTAATATCATAGTCTATGACCAAGTACTCACTCGCTCTTGTGGCATGCGCATTTGCGTTCGTATTCGCGGTACCGGCTGTGTATGCGGTGGAGGAGACCGCAAACACGACTGAAACCACAGAGGCGGTTACCACCTCGGCTACGCCGACAGTGCCCACACCACCCACCACACCACCTTCTGCCACAAAGCCCGGCACAAAGCCCGGTATGGTGAATGCGAATCTACTCGAACGCTACCGTGCTATGTTGAAGAAAGGTATCGCGAGTAGCACCAAAGGAACTGCAAGAGGATACGCCAAGCGATACGCAACCGCGAACTCAAGTTGCATTCAGAAGGCGGTTGATACACGCGAGGCAAGCATTGCGACCGCGTGGGGCACCTTGTCTACTGCCATTACCTCCGCACTCTCGGTACGCCAGAAGGCGCTCTTTGATGCATGGGGTGGAAGTGAAGATGGCCGTGGTGCAGCCATAAAGGCCGCATGGGATGCGTGGAAGAAGGCACACCGTGATGCATTTTCGAAGCTCCGCACTGACCGCACGTCTGCATGGAAAACATTCCGTGACACGGTAAAGGCGGAATGCAAGATAGCGCTTCCTAAGGAAGAGGAGGTGGCGAAGGATGCCGCAGGTTCAACCGCGCTCTAGAGATACCTACACAGAAGCGGAGTAAGTGAAAAAGCGCTCAATAGAGCGCTTTTTCAATATGTGTTGTATTGTTATTAATTATGCTATACTTTCTTATGTTTAACAATACATTGTTGACGATTGGTGTACCTGTGACACAGCAGGATGCAACTGTGGACAAGTGTTTAAGCCGAAAAATGGCTCGGGGTGTACTATATATGTGAAAGAAGGGCTTGGGAGTGTGCCGCTTTCACCATTGCGATGAAAAACAGCCCCCATAGCGACGAATACACCGTCGTGCTCGGCTCGCGTACGCAACGTGAAGGTTTTGCCGCTCTCAATGTGAAAAAAGAAACACGAAGTGTGTATGCTCGGGGGTCCCCTCGAGATCACCCGCCTCCGCATGCTTTGCGGAGTTTTCGCGGTACTCAACATGAGGATGCACCACCATCCTTCGGTTTTGATGTATACCGGTCCTACCTTGCACGCACGGTTGCGCGCACGCTCATCACGTTCCTCATGCTACAGCCCGTGTACGTCGCTTTTGGTATGGAGCTTGGAGACGAAGTGGCGAGCTCGGTGGAAAAAATTACTGTTGTTGAGGAGACGGATGAGTCGGGTGTCGCACAAGAACGCAACTTTGCGAATGACGTTGAAGGCACACCAACATCAACGGATGAAAATGATGAGTCCGAAGAAGTTCTTGTGGGAGGAGAGAAAGCGATGGCACCCCGAAGCAATGAGGCGGAATCGGTCACGGAGGAGACTCTGACGACTGAAGATGAAACAAATGATGCTGAAGCATCAGACCATAACCTACCGGTTGGGGCGGTAACAGAAGAAGGTGAGTCTGCGGTGGGAGACCTGACTGATGCGTCCGATATGCCGATCGAAGAGGTTGAGGGTGAGGAGGTTGATTCTACGGAACAAGAACAACAGGAACCGGCTGAAGTGTCCGAAGAGCCCGCGAGCGGTGGCGAAGATTCCGGTAGTGCGCATGGAGCGGGTGATGAGTTGGTTTCCGATGGTGCCGTAGAAGAGTCAGTAACAGAACGTGCGACTTCCACCGACGCAGTGCTTCTGGTGGACAATGCAAGCAGTACTGAAGAGGTGGAGGAAATCGAAAATACAACA
>JAYRER010000022.1:0-3460 GCA_041908795.1 Minisyncoccota bacterium
GATCGGCGCGTATATGCGATACTACAACGGTGAAAGGAAGCAGTGGGGAAAGAAAAGGATGTCCCCGGTCGATTACAGGGAACATCTTCTTGCTCACGGGTAGCGGGTTTCAAGATTGTCCACTCGATAGGGTACGGATCAAGAGCGAAGTGAAGAAGGAGAGAGCACGCGCTTACGTTTGTTGAACAAGGGCGAGCGTGAGACATGGGTGTGGTATACTGGGACTACGCTTATAAAATAACAAAGCATATGGACCCACTTTTTCCGTTCATTGCGATCGTTGTTGCAATCCTCCTTGGAGGACTCCGAATCGTTGACCAGTACGAACGAGGTGTGGTACTCACACTAGGCCGCTACACAGGTACGCGCCAGCCGGGGCTCACGTGGATACTCATAGGCATTCAGCGCATGATAAAGATTGATATGCGTATCACCACCGTGGATATTCCCCAGCAGGAGGTCATCACGAAAGACAACGTGCCCGTGGGTATCAATGCGGTTGTCTACTTCAATGTCGAGAATGCGGAGAGTGCGATTCTCAACATTCAAAACTACACCATCGCAGTCGCACAGTATGCGCAGGCGGCGCTTCGCGATGTCATAGGAGCGATTGAGCTCGACTCGCTCCTCTCGGAGCGCGAACAAATCGCGCAGGATATCAAGAAAATTGTGGATCAAGCCACCAACTCATGGGGTATCAATGTGACCGACATCAAGATACAGGATATCGAGTTACCGGCCGACATGAAGCGCATCATGGCGAAGCAGGCGGAATCGGAGCGCGAGCGGCGCGCCGTTATCATCCGCGCCGAGGGTGAGTTTTCAGCATCCCAAAAGCTGGCTGAAGCGGCAAGCGTGCTCGCGAACACTCCGGGAGGTATCAGCATGCGCACGCTCCAAACCATTGAGAAAATTAATCCCGACCCGAGCAAAACGGTCATATTCGCACTTCCCATTGAGTTTATGGAGGGCATAAAGACCTTGGGTGAGTTTATGAAAGAGAGGGGGAAGTAGCGTCGCGAGCGGAATCAACAACCAACCTCATTGCAAGCCTTACCCACGAAGCGGGCACTATTTGACATCCTTAAGAAATGCCTCAACGAGCGCGTTGGTATCGTTTGTTTTTTGGTACACACTCTTCCACACGACCACAATATCTGCATCGTTGAATACCGCACTCTGCACCTCGCGAGGTGTATCGCCTCCCGCAATCGCAATCAAAAGATCGTACGAGCCCTTGATGCGGCGTATTTCATGGAGCGCAATCTGCTTCCCTTTGGTGTAGCGCTCCTCGTCCACACCGCGATGAATAATGACCACGTGGGGGGGTTTCTTCATCGCACGAAGCACTGAAAGGGGGAACCCAACGTTCATCATATCGAGCATGCTATCAATTCCCGCTTTTTCGCACGCCGCCACGAATGCATTGAGCGTTTCAATCGGAGCGGCACCAAGCGCAACCGCCGCGCTCGCTCCCGCCGCGGCAACCATACCCACCTCCGTTTCCGCTCGGTCAAACGTTTTGAGGTCGGCAACTATGTAGGGTCCCCATCCGGTCAATGAATTTCCTCCAAGTCGTCCCGTAAATGAGCGCAGGGAGTACGCTTGCCGTATTGCGCCGATTGCGTCTGTGCCGTAGCGTTTGAGGAGGGGTGTGCCCGCCTCGAAAATGATACGATCCGAGAGTGGTAGGGTTATAAAAATCGTTCGCATTTCCTCGAGTGTGCTATTAAATGCGAGCTGGAGGTACCGCTTTTTTGTATCGAGAATAGGACGTCGTGTGCGCGCCATGGGAGTAGTATACCATCCGTAAACGTGCTATAAAGGCGCAGGTTTCGAACAAACAGAGGCAAAAGGAGGGTCCCATGTCGGTCGAGAATTTTCTCTTTTCATCGGAAGAGTGGATTGTGTTCGAAAATATTGCCAATTTGTACCGAGCGGGCACACTGACCGTTGGCAATGTGGTGCTTGCGCTCCTGACGCTCACAAGCCTTATGGGAGTGCTGGCAATAACGCTCCTTCAGTCGTTGGGAGTATTGCGCAATGCACTTGCGACCAGTGCGGTCGCGGTTTCAACAACGAGTCTGTTGGTGGAGTGGTACTGGTTGCTTCAACTGATAGTCTTGCACCTACTCTACTCAGTGCATGTCGCAAAGCCCGCGCTCCTTCTTGTAGTGTTACTGTTGGGCCCGGGACTCTGCTACCAGTTTGCTGTTCGTCTTGCACACACGAAAAATTGGTGGAAACGAGCAGCACAACTTAGTATCTCCGCA
The DNA here is from genome assembly GCA_041908795.1 of Minisyncoccota bacterium. Lineage (GTDB taxonomy): Bacteria > Patescibacteriota > Minisyncoccia > Phycocordibacterales > UBA12088 > CAYLHB01. Next base: position 2,274 of record JAYRER010000022.1, read on the forward strand.
GTGCTTGCATGGCGCGCGATTGTCGTGTCTGTTGATCTTGTGGGCTGGCACATAACTTGGCTCGCCTCGTTACTAATTGTGCCCGGCGTCTTCCTTAATGAATGCATCGAAGTGGTGCGTGGCACCGGTACCGTCACGACACATAGGGCTAAGATCTTCAGTGTTGCCGCACTTTTTTGGGTACTCTACGGAACAGTGAGTCTTGTGGTGCTTAAGCACTTCGGTCCCGCTTCGTTTGATATGGCAGAGCTCGAGCTCAGGATGCACAGCTCTTGGTCTATCGTACTAGCGAACGTAATCATAGGGGCCTCTGCGCTCGCGAGTCTGGTCGTCCAGCGGCGTGCCGCATGAAGGAAAAGGGCGTAGCACCGTAACGTGCCGCGCCTTTTCATGTGCTCGCGCCACACGATGTACGCGGGTATAGTGATGTCATGGAGCCACTCGCACATAGGGTTCGACCCGACTCACTTGACTCATTTGTAGGGCAGGAGCAGTTGGTTGGACCACGCGGGCCTCTGCGTGAAGCAATAGAACGCAAACATAGGTTCTCGTTTATTTTGTGGGGGCCGCCAGGAGTGGGAAAGACCACACTTGCGCGAATATACGCCTCAGCGCTCGACGCAAAGCTTTTTGAGCTTTCTGCTGTTTCGGCAGGGAAGGCGGATATTAAGAAAATCGTGGATGAAGATGGGGGAGGAAACTCCAAGGTACTTTTTCTCGACGAAATCCATCGCTTTAATAAAGCACAGCAAGATTTTCTTCTACCGTATGTGGAGTCAGGTGAATTGTCGCTCGTTGGTGCCACAACCGAAAACCCTTCCTTTGAGGTCATACCAGCCTTACTTTCACGTTGTCGCGTGTTTACCCTTAAGGAACTGACAGACGACGATGTGTGGACAATACTGACACGTGTTGACATCCCGCTACCAGAGGAAGCGGTTGAGTGGGTAATAGCGCGGGCTAATGGGGATGCACGGCAGGCGCTCGCCATTGTTGAAAATGCGCACGAGCTCTACGGTGAGGTGACAGAGGCCACCCTCGCTTCATCCTTGCAAGATAAGCGCTTGCGCTATGACAAGCACACTGAGGAGCACCACAACACCATAAGCGCATTCATAAAGAGTATGCGGGCAAGCCAGCCTGATGCGGCCCTCTACTACCTTGCGAGGATGGTAGAAGCCGGGGAA